>CAZION010000006.1:0-80019 GCA_964540865.1 uncultured Victivallis sp. | reverse complement strand
GGGCGAGACGCCCGAAGAAGAAGAGGGACACAGGCAGGATGCCTGTGCTACTTCCGGGACGGGCGAGACGCCCGAAGAAGAAGAGGGACACAGGCAGGATGCCTGTGCTACTTCCAACTTAATCATCGGCATTCTTATCGGAATGCCGCCAAGATCGCGGATTTTATCAACTGCCTTCTTCATAATAGCCTCACTGCAGGTGAGAAGCACCTTCATGCCGGCAAGCGCGCCATTCTTCTTCAGGACATACTGCTGATTGGCATTCTCTCCGACAATAAAAATTCCCGGCGATTCCCCGCCCGGAATTTTTATGACTGAGCAGGAAAACTCGCCCAGAGAACCTGAGACTATTTCCTGTTCCGATTCATTTCCTGCGGATAAGACAATGGCGGCAGGTTCATCTTCTCTGCGCCCGTCTTTTATAAGTGATTTTGCGATATTCGCAGTTTCGGAAAGCCCCATGAAAAACACTGACGGGAATGCAAGCCGCTCCGCCTTTGAAACATGTTCAAATTTTGAAGAACCCGACTTTCTGGGAGTCATCACGGAAAAACCACGTGAAAGACCGCGTCTCGTAAGCATCAGTCCGGTGGATCCAACTGCATTAAGACTGCTGACTCCGGGAATCACCCGATAAGGGAGGAAGAGATCGTCAAGAGTCTCTATCTCCTCGGCAAGCCTTCCGAAAATTGTCGGATCGCCCCCTTTAAGCCTGACAAGCCGTTTACCCTGCCTTGCGAACTTCGCAATCAAGGCGTTAATTTCATTTTGGGGTGAACTGTGGGCCGACATTCTTTTGCCGACATAAATTTTCTGTGCACCTGGAGGCATACAGTCCAAAAGCGAATTTGACAGGAGCGCATCGTAAAGACAGACATCACAGTTCCTCAAGGCATTGACTGTTTCAACTGTTGCGAGATTCGCATCACCCGGCCCTGCCCCGGCAAAGACTACAGACTTGACAAACAGTTTGCGGATTTCGCAGAAAAGCTTGTCATTCTTCCTGAATGTTACAGCTAGAAAACCCTGCCCTTCCGGCGGCGGAAGCTCATGGAGTGGAATATATTCTGAAATCCTATCGCCAAGACCAAGCCTGTTTAGTCCGGCTGCAGCCATTATCAGCATATCAAATTTTCCGGCATCAAGCTGGGCGATCCTTTCATCTATATTGCCCCTGACTGAAAGAAGCTCAGCATCAGGGAATCTTTTTCTGCAGTATTCCTCACGCCTGGCGCTGCTGACACCGATACGAATTGCCGATTGACAATTTATTACGGATTTCGGATTTCGGATTTCGGATTGAAAACTTTGTGCCTTTGTGCCTTTGTGCCTTTGCACCTTCTGCAAAATTATCACATCCCGGGCATCCTCGCTCCATGGCAGCCAGAACCAGTCAATTCCTTCGGGCATGGGATCCGGGAGATCTTTAGCGCTATGAACAGCGCAGTCTATTTTTCCAGAGAGTAGCGCATCGTCCAAATCCTTTGTAAAGAAATCAGCAGGAGAAACGCGCAGATCCTTCTTTTTGTCCCTGTCTCCAGGTGTTGACACTTTCTGGAGTTTGAACTGAACAGCCGGCAATATTTTATGAAGCTCCGTCAGCGCGGACTGCGTCTGGGCTATAGACAATGAGCTTCCTCTTGCGCCGACCAGGACCTTGATTCTTTTATTCATTGTTTTTCACGCCCCGCGAACCAAAGACGATCTTCTCATAAACGCTTTTATGTTCATCGACGACCTTGGTGCTCAATTCAAAAAGGCGGGACATGTCAATAGCCTCACGCCTGTGCCAGTGTTTGAGGTCATCCAGATCAGCGACGACAACATTTGAGATGAGTTTGTTGAATTCCGGAGATACGTTTCTCGGTATGCCAAGATCTATTATGAGAATTTTCTTTGTCTGGTCCATGAATGGCGCATGCCCGCTGTGAATCAGATATGTGGATGTCGTAGCCACAGAAATTATTATATCAGCACAATTCACGTGGTCTTTTATTTCATTTAACGTGCAAATCTTTACTTTTCCGGTTTTGACATTTTCAAGGGACGGCGGATTTATATGATAACACCAAGTCAGAGAGCATCCTGAACCATGTATTTTCTCAGCAATAGCCTGCCCTATTATTCCAGTTCCGATAAGGAGGATATTCTTGTTTTCCATGTCCGGGAACATGTCCCTCATGTATTTGATTGAGAGGTCTTCTATTTCAAAAGCCGTGAAAAGCGGTTCGATAATCTGCCTGACATGCTTGGCCAGATGCATCGTATTGTCAAACCAATCCTGCATCATGCTTCCAGCCCAACCTTTGTTTTTACAGTAGTCCAGACCGCTCTTTAGCTGCGCAGTTATATGTTTTTCCCCTGGAGTCTGCGACATAAGCCCGGAACATACGAAAGCTAAATGCCCAAACGCCTCAAAGCCTTTTTTGATATAATATGAATCATCGCCAACGGCTTCGAAGCCAAGAATCTTGAGCAGGAGTTTTTCTAGTGATTCTGACGGAGAGACAAAAGCAACCAGCTCAACCCTGTTACATGTGTTTATAAGCATAAATTCATGAACCCCGATCAGGTTTGAAATCATTCCGCCGGCGATGTCGAACTTGTCGCCTACAAGGTGAAGCGGTTCTCTTTCCTTAATGGAGAGGTAATTCTGATCAGTCCCGATTATAAGCATTTCGGTCCTATCAGTAAACTCAAGATGACGTGACAGGTTCTCCTTTATCATCCTCGTGCGCCTGCATGCCGTGCCGTCCGTAGAGACAGAAACAGTAACACCGTTCTTCTCAACGCTTGCAGGAGTTATGAACACCCCGTCTTTCCAATTTTCATCAATAGCGCAACAAAGGACTTTTTTGTGATTGCAGTCCTTCAATATCCTTGCATTGAGTTTCTTGTCATCAGTTGCTGCAAAAACCAGGAAGAACCCGGCAATATCCTCCTCGTGATACTCTCTTTGAATTAAAGAAACGGCACCATTTACCGAAAGGTCCTTTATTTCAGCTGAAACATCAGGTGCGACAACCGTGATGTCCGCAGCCACCCTCATCAAATTGCCTATTTTCCGGGCTGCTATCTTCCCAGCACCCACTACGAGGCATTTTCTGCCCCTTAGCAGAAGATTGACTGGAAATGTTTTTTGTTCAGTTTTCATTTTTTCGCCAAGACCAAGTTAAAGTGCTATTACAAGACAGGTTTCATGAATTAACGAATCCCTTCTAATCTACGCAGCTGCGAAAAAAAATCAATTACTTGAAAAAACAAGTTTGCAGTTCATTATATGCTCCGTATACAAATGCGATGGTTTCTGCCGATGATATGATGAGGCAGATAGGGAATACGGTAAAAGCCGTAGCGGTCCCGCCGCTGTAACCGGGGACGACATCTCAGAAAGCCACTGTTCTCCATGTGAGGACGGGAAGGTGCAGATGAAGGATGAACCGGGAGCCAGAACACCACCCATCGCAGGAATGGCTGTATGCCCCCGCGGTCAGGGGCTGTTCAGCAAATGTATTCTTTTGTGAAAATTCGCCCGGACCGCAAGGTTCGGGCTTTTTTTATGTTCGTACTAGCGCAATTTATTGCGCGTTCATTGGAATAACGGCGAATAAATTCGCCTACTACGAACGGTTGAAAAAAATACAAAACCAATCGTTAAGTTTTTGCGAAGCGAAAAGTTAACAGTTATTTCGTGTGGCCTGTGTGTTTCGTGGTTAATATTGTGTCTGTGTATTCTGTGGCAACAGCTCGAAAGGAATTATGAAAAGGATATTGATTTTAATTATTATGGCATTTTCATACATGCTATACTCGCAAGAACAATCCGAACCGAAGGGGAAAAACATGGATGCAATACTTCTAGTGACATTCGGGACCAGTGATCAGGAAGCCAGGAAGGCGTTTTCCAATATTGAAAAACTTGCCAGGGAAAAATTCCCCGGTTATGAAATCCGTTGGGCGTACACATCAGAGATGATAAGGAAAAAACTGGCAAAAAAAGGTGAACTGTTTGACTCTCCGGAAGAGGCTATGAAAAAGCTCAAAGATGCAGGCGTTAGGAAAGTTTTTGTCCAGTCACTTCATATAATCCCCGGAGCGGAATTCCACGAGATTGTGAAAGCCGTGTCTAAATTTAAAAATGATTTTGAAAAATTAGCATTAAGCCCACCCCTTCTCAATTCCATGGATGATGTCAAAACCAGTGTCAAGATAATGCTCTCTAAAGTTCCTGCCGACCGTAAAAAGGAGGATGCCATCCTTTTCATGGGACATGGCTCTGAAAAACATCCTTCCGATATGATTTATGTTGCCACAGCCTATGTCATAGAGAAAAGCGACAGCAATGCGTTCATCGCAACTGTTGAAGGAAACCCTAGGTTAGACGAGGTTCTTGAAAAGTTAAAGGAACAGAAAATCAAGAAGGCCTACCTGCTGCCGTTCATGTCAGTTGCGGGAGACCATGCCAAGAACGATATGGCCGGGGATGAGCCTGATTCATGGAAATCATTACTCTCTAAAAATGGAATTGAATCTGTTCCCGTAATGAAGGGAATGGCCGAATATGATGAAATTGTCAACATCTGGCTGGAACACCTGGCGCAAGCAGTAAAATAGTTCGTAGTAGCGCAATTTATTGCGCGTCCATTGAAACAACGGCGAATAAATTCGCCTACTACAAACGAAGGGGAAATATGAATAAAATAAAAAAGCAGGGCATCTTCTACGGGATAGGGGTCGGCCCCGGAGATCCGGAACTTGTAACCGTAAAAGCCGTAAAAGCACTCAGGAAAGTCAAATACGTCTTTGAAGCCGCATCCGCCGCCGAAAAGGAAAGCATCGCAGGCAGGATCGCAAAAAAATATTATTCCAAATCTGCAAAATTCATGACACTTGTGTTCCCGATGGTAAACGATGCAAGCACAAGAAACAAGGCGTGGGAAAAAAATGCCGGGATTGTTGCGGAAAAGCTCCTGTCAGGACACGACTGCGCTTTCGTCACTATCGGGGATCCGATGATTTACAGCACATGCTCATATCTTCTGGCTGAGCTTAGGAAAGTTGTCCCAGGTCTGAAATCTGAAATCATCCCAGGAATAACTTCTTTCCAGACGGCTGCGGCGAAGGCGCAGGAACCGTTGGTGGAGGACCGCGAAACTCTTACAGTAATCCCCTCTTTCTCCTCTGAGTCCCTTAAGGATCTGGAAAAGCACCGTTCGGGAACTATCGTGCTGATGAAAGCTTTCAGGACAAAGAAGGAGATTTCGGCCTATGTACGGAAAACCGGATGCAGTGCGATATTCGCGTCAAAACTATGCCTGAAAGGTGAGATCGTCACGGCTGACATCAATCAGGCGGAAGAATCACCTGAGGAATATCTTTCACTCTTCATTATAAAGAAGCAGTCTTAAAATGCATGGACATGAATTCACATTAACCGCCATAATCCAGGCGTCAGGCTGGATTCTTCTTGCTGTGGCAATTGGCGCATTCGTCGCAAATGTCCTTGAAAGCAGGAATTGGACAGGATTCATATCCTTCATAACAAAACCTCTCCTCAGATTCAGTCGTCTGCCCGGAGTCTGCGGAGTTTCATTTGCCACCGCCTTTTTTTCAAACAATGCAGCTGGAAGCATGATTGCAGCAGCCCGCGCAGAAGGGAAAATAACCAAGAGGGAAATGTTCATTTGCGCCATTACAAACTCATTCCCGGCGAAGTTCAAACATATGCTCAGGCCGTCAGTGGTAATCATCCCCCTCCTGGGCTTCACCGCAATAATTTATCTGGCGATTCAGCTGACTCTTGAACTTCTACAGGTATTGCTGGTCTTTTCTTTCGGAAGAAGGAAATCTGCTGAAAACACGAACAATTATGAACCCTTGAAAAAAGAGCTCCCGACATGGAATGAAACATTCAAAAAGTCTTTGAAGTCTACAGGTAAAATCCTCATACGGGTGATACTGATCACGCTTCCCATCTTCATTTTCGTAGCCTATCTCGGCGACAAAGGCGTATTCAGGAAGCTGGAGAAAAAGATCCCCCAGGATCTCCAGACAGTCCTCTCTCCGGAAATAATCGCCATAATGAGTTCAAAAATGGGAGGCCTTGTCAGTTCGGCGACAGTTGCGGCGAAGATGAGCCATGAAAACAGGGTTACAATGCTACAAGTTCTGATCGCTCTGATGGCGGCAAACATCATAACAATCCCGTTTAGCGCCCTGCGGAGGAATCTTCCGACCGCAATGGGTATTTTTCCGAAACGTGACGGAGTCTGGATTGTCGGGATAACGCAGGGCTTGCGTTTCATGTTTAATTTAATCGCATTGTCAATCTTAATTTTCATACAGTTAAGGATGTGACTACGGTCCTCATGTTGTTTTTCATTAAAATAAATTCAAAGAGGAATTTATTTAAATGAAAAACTAAAAGATAAAAAACCGATAAATAAAAAAGAATAAAGGCAATGAAAAAAAGCGAAAATATTTATACTGACATAAAATGGGACATGACCGCAGAACAGATTGAATCTGAAAGTTTCCGCATAATTGAAAGCGAATATAAGAACACACGATTCCCGGAACCTGAATGGAAAGTCGCACGCAGGCTCATCCACACCACTGCCGACTTCTCAATATGCGACAATCTTGTTTTCAGGAACAACCCCATCGAAGCAGCGCTGAAAGCTGTCTCAGACGGAGCCGCCATCTATTGCGATTCAAACATGATAAAAAGCGGGATATCGATTCAGAAGCTCAGGATGTTCAATCCCGCATATTCGAAGGAATCCATCCACTGCTATATCGCCGACAGCGATGTGGCGGAGGACGCGGGGAAAAACGGCACAACCCGCGCACTTGCCTCGTTAAAGAAAGCCGAGGCGATACTTGACGGTGCAATTGTACTTATCGGTAACGCCCCCCTCGCCCTGGCAGGAATCGCACGCCTCTATCTCGAGAAAAAAGTTCGTCCGGCCCTGATTATCGGAATGCCTGTGGGATTTGTCAATGTAGTCGAATCTAAAGTCCTGCTCTCAAAAACGGATATCCCGCACATAACCATTGAGGGACGTCGTGGCGGAAGTACCCTTGCGGTGGCGACGCTTCATGCTATTTTGGAGAATAAAATTTTTATGAATAAAAATTTAAACCATGAATAAAACTGAAATGAAAAAACTAAAGACTGGATTCACAACCGGTGCATGCGCGGCGGCAGCGGCAAAAGCTGCCTGGACCATCTTCAATGGAGAGGAAGTCAAGGACGAGATAAGCATCGTTTTCCCTGACAAGAAGAAACGTTCCCTGCCGATAAAAAACACAGATATGAATGACAAGGCGAAGACCGCAACCGCATCGGTCATAAAGGATGCCGGAGATGATCCTGACGTCACCCATAAGGCGCTGATAACTGTGAAAATATCTCCCTTACCGGCCCGCAATATCACCACCAGGGACTTTACTGTGGATATCCTTAATTCCGCCTTCGTCATAAGGGGAGGAAAAGGAGTAGGACTGGTTACAAGAAAAGGACTGCCAGTTCCAGAAGGGAAATGGGCGATCAATCCGATACCGAGAAAAATGCTGGCTGAAAATCTCATTTCCTGCAAATACAAGACAAGCGGGCTTTTCCTGCTGGAGATTTCCGTGAAGAACGGAGAAAAGATTGCGAAAAGGACGCTCAACCCCACTCTTGGCATCACAGGAGGAATATCAATTCTCGGAACAAGCGGCATAGTGGTTCCCTATTCCAACAAGGCCTACCTCAACACCGTCAAAATCCTCCTAAAAGGTGCAAAAATGGAGGGAATCAGGCATATCGCCCTTTGCACTGGCGGCACCACGGCAAAAGCCCTTGGCAAATTATATCCTGAAATTCCGGAACTCGGCATAATAAGGATAGGTGACTTCATAAATCCGGCGCTGAAATCCGCTTCATCTCTCGGCTTCGACAAGATCACTGTCGCCTGCATGCCCGGAAAACTACTCAAATACGCGGAGGGGCACAAGAACACGCATGCCCATAACGTAAAACAGCAGTTCGGAGGTCTTGCGAAATTCGCAGAAAGCCTTGGATTCAGCGGACAGACCGTTGAAAAAATCAGGGGTTCCGCCACGGTCAGGGAGATACTTGACTTCATCAAGCCTGATCCGGCATTGAAAATGATGAACGACCTTGCAGGAAAAGCGCTCGGGAATTTCCTTGACTGGACTGAATCATCGAATATTGAAGTTGTAGTTTTCGATTCCGATGGGAAGACCGTAGCCAGGAAGACTAAGATTTAACCACGAAACACGCTAAAGACACGAAAAAAAAATGAAGATTGGCAAAAAAATAAACGTGACTGTTGTCGGATGCGGGGTGTCCCCGGAATGTATTTCACCCCTGGCCAGGGAAAAGGTTCTTCAGTCTGATGTCATTGCAGGCGGGAAAAGACTGCTGAATTTCTTTCCTGAATTCAAAGGCAGGAAAATCGTGATAAAATCGGGAATATCCGAAATAATTTCTGAAATAAAATCACTTTCAAAGAGCAGGAAAGTTGCGATCCTCGCATCAGGAGATCCTCTTTTCCACGGAATCGGCGCGTTTGCCGCAAGGTATTTCCCAGATGGCGAGTTTGAAATAATTCCCAATGTCACCGCGATGCAATCGCTTTTCTCAAAACTTAAAATACCATGGGACAATGCAAAATTACTGAGCATCCACGGTGGCAGGATAATCAATTTCAGGGCTGCGCTTTCATCGTCCATGTCCGTCATCTACTGTGACGATAAAATCACAGCCGCCAATCTCGCCGCCAACATTGTGGAATCTTTTCCCGCTTACGGGAAAAGATCAGCAGTACTAGCTGAAAATTTGGGAATGAAAAATGAGAACATCCAGTCCGGCAGTCTTTTCCGGATTTCAAAAATAAAATGCGGCGGGCTTTCCATCCTTGCCCTTCTCCCTTCTGAAGAAATCACCGATGAAGGAATAATTCTCGGACTGCCTGACAGTTCTTATATCTGTGAAAACCGCATGATAACGCATTCCGAAGTCAGGGCCGTGGTCCTTTCAAAACTCAAAATAGGCCCCGGGCTGATGTGGGATATCGGAGCCGGCAGCGGGTCTGTCGGAATTGAAGCGGCGTCACTCTGCAGTGATATTAAAGTAAAAGCTGTCGAATCGGACGCTGGGAGATTCAGTCAGCTTCAAAAAAATATTGAGGTGTTCGGGGTTTCAAACGTCGAAGCAATTGAAGGCGATGCTTTAAAGGTAATGACTAAACTCACCACTCAGCCAAGGTGCATTTTCGTAGGCGGTGGCGGAAAAGACATCAGGAGAATCGCTGAAAAAGCATTCGGCAAGCTTCTTCCCGGAGGACGCCTGGTTGTCACCGCAGTTCTCCTTGAAACAAAAGCCGAGCTTACAAAATGTCTGAAAAACAATTTCACGGAGGCCGTAAGCATATCCGTAAGCCGCTCATCAAAACTTGGCTCGTCCAGGCTCATGAAATCAGAGAATTCAGTTGATATTTTCGTATATGAGAAAAAAATGTAACACAGGCATCTTGCCTGTGTTTTTAAATTGTTAAACAAAGAAAAAGCCGACAATGAAAAAATCATCAAATCACAAAATAATATTTGCAGGTGCCGGCCCCGGGGCTCCAGACCTGATAACATTGCGATGCCTGAAAGCAATACAGGAGGCAGATCTGATCGTTTACGCCGGCTCACTTGTCAACCCTGAGATTTTGAAATACGCAGGAAGCAAATGCAGAACAGTCGACAGTGCGATAATTTCCTTGCAGGAAATTGTAAAATTGATGAAAGAGGCGTATCTCTCTGAAAAAAGAGTAGTAAGACTTCATACCGGAGACCCTGCAATTTATGGCGCCATTGCTGAACAGATGACTGAGCTGGACAAGTTCAAAATCCCATATGAAGTCATCCCCGGCGTAAGTTCAGTGTTCGCTTCCGCAGCAGCCCTTAAAACGGAACTCACCGCGCCCGGCGTATCGCAAACTGTAATCCTTACACGGCAGGCAGGGCGAACCCCCGTTCCACACGGACAGGAAATTGCGAACCTCGCAAAACACGGTGCGACAATGTGCATATTCCTATCCGCAGGAGGCGTAAAAAATCTTACTGCCGAACTGATACGCGGTGGCTATTCTCCCGAAACACCGGCCCAAGTAGTTTACAGGGCCTCGTGGAAGGAAGAAAAAATAGTCAGGGGCGATCTTTCCAATATTTCAGGAAAAATGACGAAAGCTGGCATAGAACGCCAGGCGATGATAATTGTCGGAGACGCACTTGACAGGAAAAAATGCGGGAAGTCTCTCCTCTATGATGCTGCATTCACACACGGGTACCGGAAAGCCGTTGAAGAACGAATCGGAGAATCGGAGAACAGGAGAACCGGAGATTTTCAGGGGAAGATCGCAATTTATGCAATAACAGCCGAAGGCATTGAAACAGCCCACAAGCTTTTACCCAGCATAAAAGGTGGAACACTTTTCATGCCTGAAAGGTTTAAAGGTAAATCGGTTAAAAATTCCGTCACGGAATTTTTTAAGGAAGGCGGGTTTGACGAAACCCTAAGCCGGAACTGGAAAGGATTCGCCGGTCACATATTCATAATGGCGACAGGAATAGTTGTGAGGAAGATTTCGAAATTCATCAACAGCAAAACGTCCGACCCAGCAGTGATAGTCTGTGACCAGAAAGGTAATTATGCCGTAAGCCTGCTCAGCGGGCACATAGGCGGGGCGAACAGGCTTGCGAAGTTCGCAGCCGAAGCCTTAGGTGGACAGGCGGTAATCACTACAGCAACAGATGTCCAGAACCTGATGGCGTTTGATGAAATGGCCGCAATTGAAGGCTGGAAAGTCGAAAACCCGGAAATGATAAAGACGCTGAACTCTATGCTTCTTGAAGGGAAGAGAATTGGATTGATGGTGCCGGAGGGGGTATACCGCAAGCATTACGATTCTAAAACGAATATTATTCACATATCTAGCTCCGGCAAGTTAAAAACAGGAAAATTCTGCGGTGCGGTTGTATTTAACACGAAAATGGAATCAACATTTATGCCCGTGTTAAGGCTCCGTTCGTAGTAGCGCAATTTATTGCGCGTCATTCCTAGACCCAGGTGGAGAACGGCGAATAAATTCGCCTACTACCAACAGAAAAGAACGCGCAGAGAATTGTGCTACCGGCAAGGCGAAAATGTATAAATATAGAAAATTAAATGAAATTCAAAAACAAGATGTGCTTAACTACCGCAAGTTTTCACAATTGCCTCTTCACGAACCTCCCCATTTTTTTGATGATATCATTAAAACCTATATTTTAACCGCCTCCATTTTCGAGCACAAAAACATCATGAATACAGCCGAAAGAAGAAAAAGTTTTGAATTTATGATGTTGAACGAAATATCCACCATTGGGAATATTTTTGCCTGGTGTATTCTTCCAAACCATTATCATTTTCTTGCAAAAGTGAATTTAAAAGATTTTTCCAAAACTATCTCGAAATTACACAGGAAAACAGCTTTTGAATGGAACAAAGAGGACAAAACAATGAAAAGAGTGGTATGGTTTAGGTATTCTGATAGAAAAATAAGGAACTCAAATCATTTCTGGGCTTCTGTAAATTATATCAATTCAAATCCGGTAAAACACCATCAGGTAAAAAATGCTTTGGATTGGGAAACCTCAAGCATACACGGACATATATCAGAACATGGAAGAGATAAACTGGTACAGTTATGGGAAAGTTATCCAGTCCTTGGTTATGGAAAAGGGTGGGATGATTAATCAGCTTGTAGTAGCACAATTTATTGCGCGTTCTTGATCACATCAATTGAAGAACGGCGAATAAATTCTCCTACTACAAACAGAAAAGAACGCGCAATAAATTGCGCTACTACAAACGGAGAAAAATGAAGAAACACATAATAGGTTTAGGATGCAGGCGGGGGACCACCTGCGATGAAATCTCAAAGGCGATCGAGAATGTACTGGGCGGAAAAAGCATCAGCCTTATCGCAACCTGCACGCTCAAGTGCAATGAAAAAGGGCTGCTTGAATATGCCGAGTCCAAAGGAATAAAGATTGTCTTCTTCACTCCGGAGGAACTGTCCAAGATAGAAGTCCCCTCCCCTTCGGAAAAAGTCAAAAAGCACATCGATTCGCACAGCGTATCTGAAGCTGCAGCTATCGCCGCAGGAGGTAGGATAATTTTTCCGAAGTCGATTCACGGGGGAAAAATAACCATCGCCATAGCGGAACCTGTCAAAGCAAGGGGAACTCTCACTGCAATCGGAATAGGTTCTGGCGCAATTGACCAGATAACGGAAGATGCGAAATCCGCAATCCTGGCTTCCGACACTGTGGCCGGCTATGGGAAATACCTTGAACAAATCCCGTCACTCATCGGGAAGAAGAAGAGAATCGCCACTGGCATGACCCATGAAATAGAACGATGCAGTCTGGCTCTTGACGAAGCCGCTTCAGGCAAAAACGTATCGGTAGTCTGTTCCGGAGATGCCGGGATATATGGCATGTCCGGGCTTCTTCTCGAACTTTCGGAACAGGAAAAGTACCGTGGAGTAAAGATAGAAACGCTTCCCGGAATAACTGCGGCTCTCTCTGCGGCCTCCGCTCTTGGCGCCCCGCTCATGAATGATTTCGCAATAATCAGCCTGTCCGATCTGCTGACCCCGAAGAAGACAATTATAAAAAGAATAAGGCTGCTTGCCGAAGCCGACATGGTCTGCGCCATCTACAATCCAAGAAGCCACAGCAGGAAAGATTTGCTTGCATTCGCAATCAAATCTATTAAGAAATCCAGAGGCGGTGATACAAATTTCGGAATTGTGAAAAATGCTGGCAGAGACAATGAACTCACCGTATGCGGGACACTTGATCATTTCCCGGAAGAATTCGTAGACATGTCGACACTTGTGATCATTGGAAATTCACAAACCGTCTTGCGCGGCGGGAGGCTTTATACTCTTAGGGGATATAAAATTCATGGAACATAAATTTTATGCATTCTGCATAGCCGGGACCAATTCAGGGGCGGGGAAAACCACGGTTACCCTTGGTTTGCTGCGGGCTCTAAAAAGACGCGGAGTCAAGGTTGCCCCGTTCAAGTGCGGACCTGATTACATTGACACAGCTTTTCATAAGGCCGCCTGCGGGACTCCCTCAAGAAATCTCGACAGCTGGATGGTCCCGGGTGCGCTTTCGTACTCTTTTGAAGCTGGTATCAAGGATAAAGACTGTGCGGTAATCGAGGGTGTAATGGGTTTGTTCGACGGCGCAAAACCGGGCAAACTTGAAGGAAGCACGGCTGATGTGGCAAGAACCTTGAATGTCCCGGTATTGCTCGTTGTCAATGCAAAGGGTATGGCCGGCAGCATCTCAGCGCTTGTCAAAGGATATTGCAGTTACTGTCCAAAGATTAGAATATTCGGAGTGATCGCCAACAATGTTTCATCAGAGAGACATGCTGAAATACTGAAGATCGCGCTTAAGAGAGACAGACTGCCGCCCCTGCTCGGTTGGATTCCACGTGATGAAAAGCTGAAACTTCAAGAACGGCATCTCGGCCTGGTCCCGGTATTCGAGAACAGAAAGAAAGAGAAGTGGTTCAACACCCTTGCCGATATCTGCGAGAAACATGTTGATATCGAAAAGATATTAAAGTCGTCAGTCGTCGGTTGTTGGTCGTCAGGTATCAATAAAGAAAAGACAAGAATTAAATTCCCAAGCTGCCGACTGTCTGCTGTCGACCGAGGACCGAAAATCGGAATCGCCCTTGACGATGCGTTCAACTTCTATTATGAAGATAATTTTGATGCGTTGAGAAATGCCGGATTCGAAATTGTCTTTTTCTCTCCGTTGAAGGACAAAGGACTTCCAGCAGGAATAGAATTCCTTTACATCGGCGGAGGATTTCCTGAAATATTTGCGGCGAAACTTTCAGCAAACAAACCAATGTTGCAGTCTGTTGCATCTTTCGCAAAGGCTGGCGGACACATCTTTGCCGAATGCGGCGGCTTCATGTATCTATCCGAAAGTATTTCCTGCGGGCGAAGGAAATACAATATGTGCGGAGTCATTCCATGCAGGATCAAGATGGGCTCAAAGCTGCACAGCCTTGGTTATAGGGAGATAAAACTGAAACAGAGCAGTTTCCTTGGTGAAAAAGGGACTGTTTTTCGCGGACACGAGTTCCATTGGTCGGAGGCGGAATTCACATCAAAGAATATCGTGCCGGCATTCGAAATCAGAGGGACGCGGAAAGATTCAAAATGGGCAGCAACCGGGATTAGAATAAAAAACGTAATCGCCAGCTATATTCACATGCATTTCCTTTCTAATCCGGAACAATTCAAGATTTAAAATACACCTTTAACGCTATCCATCAATAACTTGCAATTATTTTACTATTTTCTGCAAATTGATTGTTTACTTTGTCGATATACTTGATATAGTATTATCACTTAAAGGGTCATATATAAGCAATCATCAACAATAACATATGGATTGAATTTATGGTAGATAAACACTGGAGGAGCGTTGTAAAAGCGGTGTCGTGGCGAACCCTCGGAACCATAGACACCATACTTATTGCATGGCTTATAACCGGAAAGCTGGCTTTCGCAATTTCAATCGGGTTCGTGGAGGTGTTCACTAAAATGTTCCTTTACTATTTCCATGAAAGATTATGGAATAGAATCAAATTCGGACGTGTTATGCCGAAAGCAACGGATTACAATATTTAATTAGTTGTAAAGGCGCAAAGGCACAGAGGCACAAAGTTTAATTTAGGAAATACTATGATAAGCAAAGAGGAAATAGAAAAACTAAATAAGGATTTTTGGGGGAAGGATCCTCAGGAAATCATAAGGTGGGGGCTGGATTTCTTCGGAACTGATAAAATCGCACTGTCATCAAGCCTCGGGGCCGAGGATCAGGTTCTTAGCGATATGATTGTGAAAATACATCCAGGGGCAAGGATTTTCACCCTCGATACCGGACGCCTCCCGCAGGAAACGTACGATGTCATGACTGAAACCATGAAAACATACGGTTTGAAATACGAAGTGCTTTTCCCTGAATCGACGGATGTATCAGAGATGGAAAACTCATTCGGGCCAAACCTGTTTTATGAAAGCATAGAGAAAAGAAAGCTATGCTGCGAAGTTCGCAAGCTCAGGCCCCTGAGAAAGATCCTTTCGAAACTTGATGCCTGGGTATGCGGTCTTCGCAGAGAACAGAGCGTCACACGCACAAAAGTTGAAAAGATTGAATGGGATGAGAACTTCTCCCTGGTGAAGTTGAATCCGATTGCGGACTGGACTGAGGAGCATGTCTGGAACTATATTAGGGGAAACAACGTTCCCTATAATAAGCTTCACGATAAAGGATATCCAAGTATCGGATGCGCTCCCTGCACAAGAGCTGTGAAGGCGGATGAGTCAGCACGTGCGGGTAGATGGTGGTGGGAGGAACCCGAAAAGAAGGAATGCGGACTTCATGTCGCGGACGGGAAACTGGCACGAATAAATAAATAGTCGACTGTCTTCGGTCGACGGCATTCGGAAAAACTGATGACTGGCGACCAACAACTGACGACTTTAAGAAAGGATAAAAAAATGGATCATCTTGAATCACTGGAATCACAGAGTGTGCATATCTTACGCGAAGCATACAGGGAATTTAAAAGCCTGGTCATGCTGTGGTCGATAGGCAAGGACAGCACTGTCCTTCTATGGCTAGCTCGGAAGGCGTTTTTCGGACATGTCCCCTTCCCCCTCATGCATATCGACACAGCGTTCAAGATTCCTGAAATGATTGACTACAGGAACAATATCGCAATGGAATGGAAGCTCTCACTCCTAATCGGCCAGAACAAGCCTGTGCTTGAACAGAAACTCACGTTCCCTGACGGTAAGGTTGACCGCCTGACCTGCTGCAAAAGCCTTAAAAGTGAAGCTCTCAAACACACACTTTCCGGGGAATGGCCGCGTTACAGGCTGAACCACGATACAGGCAAATTCGAAGCTGACGCAAACAAGGACGCATATTCCGGAGTCATTGTCGGCGTACGTGCAGATGAAGAGGGAAGCCGTTCGAAAGAGCGTTATTTCTCTCCTCGCGACAAACAGAGCGACTGGAACGTTGACGATCAGCCGCCGGAACTCTGGAACCAGTATAAGACTGATTTTGCGCCCGGCACGCATATCAGGGTCCACCCCCTTCTCGACTGGACCGAGCTGAACATATGGGAATACATTGAAAAAGAAAACATTCCGATAACATCCCTTTATTTCGACAACGGCAAAGGGAAAAGATACCGGTCGCTGGGATGCTACCCATGCACAACCCCGGTTGATTCAAATGCTAAAAATGTAAAAGAAATAATCGCCGAGCTCAAAAGCGGCAAGTTTGCGAATATCGCAGAACGGTCCGGAAGGGCGCAGGACAAGGATGACGGTGGCGGGTTGGAGACACTGAGGAGAGAAGGATACATGTGATAAAAAATTGCATCAATTTTTCATAACTCAGCACTACAAAAGGAAAGAAATAATATGGAAACAAATAATTTACTGAAGATTGTGATAGTCGGCCATGTGGATCATGGGAAGAGCACGATTATCGGGCGGCTTCTGGCGGATACGGACTCACTGCCGAAAGGAAAACTCGAACAGGTACAGGAGAACTGCCGCCGCAATTCCAAACCGTTTGAATACGCATTCCTCCTTGACGCGCTCAAAAACGAGCAGCGTCAGGGAATAACGATTGACATGGCGCGATGCTTCTTCAAGACCGCCAACCGCAAATACATGATAATTGATGCTCCAGGGCACATTGAATTCCTGAAAAACATGGTGACCGGCGCAGCCCGTGCCGATGCCGCACTTCTCGTGATCGATGCACACGAGGGCATCCAGGAAAATTCGAAACGGCACGGCTATATCCTGAGCATGCTCGGCATCCGACAGGTTGCCGTGATCGTAAACAAGTTCGATCTTGCTGATTACAGAAAAGAAGTATATGAAAACATTGTAAGGGAGTATTCTGAATTCCTCAGCAACATCGGGGTTGTGGCGACAAATTTTATTCCAGCAAGCGGAAGGTTCGGAGACAACATTGTCGGAAGTTCAAAAAACATCCCATGGTTCAAAGGGCCTTCAGTCCTTGAACAGCTGGAAACTTTCGCACTCAAACCGGACAATGCCAACAAGGCGTTCAGGATGCCGGTCCAGGACATTTACAAATTCACCGAACAGGACGATGAAAGACGGATAGTTGCAGGTTCCATAGAAACCGGGAGCATCAACGTCGGAGACAGTGTCGTCTTCCTTCCTTCCGGCAAGGAGTCGGTGATCAAATCAATCGAGGGATTCAACAATCCCCCACGCAATTCAATTGAGGCGCCTCATGCGACAGGGTTCACCCTTACCACGCAGATTTATGCAAATCCAGGCGATATCATGTGCAAAAAAAGCGATACTCCCACCATGGTCGCCTCAAGGCTGAAAGTCAATATATTCTGGATGGGGAAAGCCCCGTTCATAAAAGGCAAGAAATACAGGCTCAAACTGGCGGCGGCCCGGGCGAACGCGGAACTCGTTGAAATTTCAAATGTGCTTGACGCATCGGAACTGACTTCTGTCAAAGGGAAACAGCAGCTCGACCGGCACGATGTCGGTGAATGCGTGATTGAAACATCCAAGCCGATCGCATTCGATCTGATAAGCGATATTGAAAACACGGGAAGGTTTGTGATTATCGACAACTACGAAATCGCCGGAGGCGGAATTGTCACCGGAAAAGCAGATGAAGACAAATCGCTCCTGCGCGAGCACATAGAAAAGCGGGAGTATTCATGGGAACGCGGTTTCATAGACACGGCGACACGAGCCGCCAGAAACCATCACAGGGGAAAATTCATTCTTTTCACCGGAGACAAGGGGACAGGCAAGAGGGAAATTGCAAAAACACTTGAACAACGTCTTTTCAACCTGAGCCTCAACAGTTACTTCCTTGGAATTACCAACCTCATCGGCGGTCTCGATTCAGACATGAAGGCAGTCTTTCAGGACAGGGATGAGCATATCCGAAGGATTGGTGAACTTGCAAGAATCATGACAGATGCAGGACTGGTATTCATAACGGCGATTGACAATGCAGATGAATATGATCTCGAGAAACTGAAACTCCTGAACTATCCGAATGAAATACTTGTAGTCAACATCGGGGAAAATTATTTTACAAAATTCAAGACGGATTTGAATTTACCGGCGAATCCGCCTGTAAAAGAGGCGACTGACAAAACCATGCAGTTGCTCACTGAATCCGATATAATTCCGACTTATTGCATATAATTTTTCCAAATGGAAAAAAATTACAAACAAGGAGAAACAATGGATAAGACATTCTGGACAGAAAAATATGAACTGATAAGGCTGAAATCGAAGGAGTATGTTTCGGGAAAGATAAATTCAGCTGAATACAAGAAATTCACAGCCCCTTTTGGAATCTACGAACAAAGCAACGGGAAGTTTATGTTCAGGATAAGGATAACAGGAGGGCAGCTGGCACTCTCAGATGCAAGGACAATATCTGAAACCGCAAAGGCGAACAAGGTCGGATATATTCATCTGACTACACGCCAGGACATTCAGTTCCATGATGTTCAACCTGATATGATTTATCCGGTTGTAAAATCGTTGACGGAAAGCGGAATTCCTTTCAAAGGCGGGGGAGGAGACACATACAGGAATACTGTAGCATGTCCGCACAGCGGGATTTCATCTGATTCGATCTTCGATGTCCAGCCATATGCGAAAGCCGCGAATGATTTCCTGTTTGATCAGAAAAAAGCCTTCCAGCTTCCCAGAAAACTGAAGCTCGGATTCTCATGCTGTGAAAAAGACTCTTCCATGGCTGTTTTGCAGGATATGGGGTTTATTGCGAAAAGCGCAGACGGTCAAAAAGGCTTCACCGTCTACGCCGCAGGCGGCATGGGACGGGAAAGCATGGTCGGAATAAAGCTCTTTGATTTCCTTCCGGAAAAAGATCTGCTGAAATGCATAAAGGCTTTGCTGGAACTTTTCCACGACCACGGGGACCGGACTAACCGCGCCAAGGCCCGTCTGCGCCACTACGCGGCGAAGGTCGGGCCTGACGAGTTCAGGAAAACTTTTCTTGAATATTTTGAGCGTTCCGCTCAAGATTTCAAGAAAAGTTACAAAGATATAAATTCGGAACTTGCGAGAAATTTATCATTAATCAAATGCTTCATCCCTAACGGAAATCTTAGTATTTCAGATTTCGAAGAAATCTGTCATGCCGCCCGCAATGCGGGATGCATATATCTGCGAATTTCGCAAAGTCAGGACATTTACTTGACTGCAACCAATGACTCGATTCCTTCTCTGAGAAGCAGATTGAAAAGTCTGAACTTCGCCGGAAATTCATTCAAGGGGCTTCTTACATGCTGTGTCGGGGCAACCGTATGCAAAATAGGGATTCTGGACTCTCAGTCAATATCAAAAACAATCGCCGAAGAGTTGGATGCGCTGTTCACGAAGTATCCTGAAAAAAAGGCGGAGCTCATGCCGGTTATCCTGGATTCAATCAGGATTTCGGGCTGTCCAAACGCCTGTGGCGGTCATCCGGCGGCGGCTCTTGGATTCCAAGGCATGAAAAAGAGCATTGACGGCAATATGCTGCCTTTCCTGAAAGTCTACACGGGGGCAGATCTGCGAAACAGGAAACTGTCTACGCCCTTGACAGAAATTCCCGCTGAAAAAGCCGGCGAGTTTGTCAAAACCATAATAGGCGGATTCATTGAATCGGGAAGTTCTGACTTCATGGACTATGTGAAAAATTACAAGCATGTGGTGGATTGCTTATAATTCCATTGTAAATAAAGTGGTCCACGCACACCTTACAAGGTGCTAATTTGATGTGACCATATGGTTAATTAAAAGAACCTTAGCGGGCTCTTTTTGTTACTCAGATCAATCCTGTGGCCATGGCGATTACAATGGCTGCCGGGAACTCACCATCGGTTTTGAGCAAACGCTCCCCGGTATTCGCTTTCATCAGGAACTCTCCATCCCATTTATACAGCCGTTCGCTGGTGCTGGGTTTCATAATGTAAGTCCCATCCCATTTGAAGAGCCGTTCCCCAGTGTTTGGTTTCATCAGGAACTCTCCATCCCACTTATACAGTCGTTCCGAGGTGCTGGGTTTCATAATATAAGCGCCATCCCATTTGAAAAGCCGTTCCCCGGTGGTTGGTTTCATCAGGAATTGACCGTCCCATTTATAGAGACGATCGCCGGTCGCAGGCTTTTCAATATATGATTGCGACATTGCATTAGAAGAGATAAAGAAAGACATAAAGGCAATACTCAACATAAAGCGATTCATATTTTTCCTCCTGAATAGCACCGTCAACCCGATATTAGCGTTCAAACCGGGAATCTATTGTGAGTGCAAATAAGATGAACATCGGGGTTTCATATGGAGTTATAAATCCCCGATGCTCATCTAAGACTATAGATATTTTTTATCTCATTCAGATTTAATTCATCCACTAAATAATTAAATTACTCTTAGAAGTTTAAACTCTCCTTAGTAGTTTTATTATTATCACTTTCTTTAGCCTTTTTATACTCCGCCAGCTTCTTATCTATAAATTCCTTAATTTTATTTTTAAATATCTCCTCTGATTTTATTTGCTTAATTAAAATAACATTAACAATAATTCCATCAGGATTATCCAAGTAAAGTTTATGCGGCCCATCTCTGGGTATGATGCCTTCTTTAATAGAGCCCACCAAAGAATCTAAAGCTGGCTTTAATGCTTCATATCCTTTTTTCTTGTCCTTAGCAATATCTATATTGTTTTTTTTCCCGAATTCCTTGTCAGCATCAGCAATAGATTTCAATTTGGCTTTATCTTCCATTTGTTTTACCTGAATATTTTTATAATCAGGCACAATTATACTAACGGATTTATTGTCCTTTTGTGCAGAATAGATTGTAATAGGTGTTACAAGTTCCTTATCAAAATAAAGTCTTGGGTCAGTCTGTGGAATGAAAATACCAATTGAAGTAAGCTTCTTTTCTTCCTTTAGGGGCTGAAATTCATTTTTTATTTTATCAATTAACTGGTTTACGTTTAATTCTAAAGGGAAAGAAATAGCAATAAAATATAAACCGAGTCCAGTAACTGTGGGAGCTAAATAAAGTTCAGTTGTTGTTCCTGATGATTCACATGTAATAATTTTCCCATCTAACTTTAAACCCGATAATAAAGTTTTGTCATTCTCTGGATAAGTTTTAATCAAGGCTTCTAGAGCATCAACTCCAGGTAAATTTGTGTTGGCAAATTGAATTCCCAATAAATCGCGTTTATAAATATCTAGGGCTTCTGATTCATTTGATTCTTTAATTGTGTATTTAATTTGCAATAAAGCAAGTTTGTTCTTAACAGAGTTAAAATCATCACCAAAATCAAGTGATTTATATGCGTTTCCTTGTTTTTTTATTGCAGCTATATTGTTATTATATTTTTGGTCAAATTCACTAGTAAATTTGCGCATTATATCTTTGTTATAAATAAACTCAATATATTGTCCTTTTGACCAATACTCTGATAGAACATTACTTAAATATTTATTAGCTCCTATTTTTGCCCATTCAAGGATATTTTTATCACGATTTTTTTCACAAACATCTACTCCCCCTAATTTTTTTATCAGCTCTCTAGAAAAGTTATAATTATCAATTTTCAACAAATATGAATCACTATTATTTTGTAAAAACAAGGTTTTTACAACACCATTAGAATCTTCTAATGTATATGTCTCTATTGGTATGCAGAGTTCTGTCCCACCATAGCCTCCTGAATCATATTCATTATAACCGCGATCTACCTCATTCATAGGAATTTTAATTAAACTTTTTTTAATAATAGCATCCTTATAGGGAGTTAATAAGCGTTTTCTATTCTCTGCGGTGGGATAGCTATAATCAATTTTGATAGTTTTAACAGCTAAAAATATACCTGTTTCAGGTGTAGAATACACATAATCTAGATTTTTACTTTTGTCATTACCGACATTGCATGGCCTAATTGTTAGACACAATAATTCAGCATCATAATCTGAATCCTTGGGCAAATAATCATTTAAGAAACACAATAAAGCTCCGTCGTTTTTAGACGACTTTAATGGTTCATTATTATAACTTTCATTATCATTCACCAAGCCAAACTTACAACCGCAATCAATGGTCTTCGCTTTGCTTTTTTCTAGATTAGATGAGTTGTCATTACTTGTTTTTGTTTCCTCAGTCACTAGTGCTGCAACAGGCTTGCCTTGTGGAGTGGTATTAGCGGTAATGGGATTGTCCTGTCCTGTAGGATTTGGAGCAACAGATTTATCTGGTTCTTTTGTATTTATTTGTTTTTTGTCATCTGGTTTCTTTTTATCATTTCCCCCAAATAAACCTACTACACCTTTTGCTGTTTTGTCAATATTAATTGTTTGTCCATTTGAATTAAAGATAAAAGCAGTTGCCAGTATAACAACATAAATTGATTTCATTTGAGTATTCCTTTCTATTAAATAATTTTCAATGTGCGTTATTTATTTTTCATTCTGCGAAGAAGCTCTTTAATGTAAGTTCGACGAGGCTTTGAAAAAAACCTTAAATAATCTTGGCTGCTAATTATGTCGCTTTTATCATTATTGCAGAAGTAACATGCAAGGGTGCAATTACTAGATTCATAATTTCCATTAGGCGACAATCTTTCAACCTCAAAATGACGGCCTCTCTTTCTTTTGGTTTCTATGACACCACTATCAAATAAAAGCCTTATGTCCTTTTCTTTGCTTTTACAGTAGAAACATTCGCCGTTTTGTTTTTCCCATTGCTTTAAATACCATTTAAAAAAGTCATTTTTACTTTTAAACTTAACTTTTGGATATTTCGCTTTTTTCCCATAAATCGTATTGTATTTAGCCTTTATTCTTTTTTTATCAATTTCAGAAAATATCGTCGATCCTTTATTTGTATCCATAAGCCCCTCAAATGTTTAATATTATTTTCTCAATATACAGATGAATTACAGAATACCCTCCTTTCTGTTTTCGACCGTAGAAGAGCGCAGTAGATGGAATGCGGCTCAAAAAAAAGAGGAGCGCACTCACTCTGCACTCCCGTAGAGGCACTGGTATGCCCTTGTAGAAATGCTGAAGAGGCGCCCCAATGTGGGGCGACCTTCAACAGCGGCTTCTACAAATCAAAAATTACCAGTTTTCTACGAGAAACGTCTGTCGAAAATCACGTTAGATAATAAATTTTGGGATCAAAGTTTTATAAGTTTAGAAATTCCTTTCGGGTTGAAATATTTTTTGTGGAACACAAAAAATCATGACTCGGATAAAGAGGAACTGGGTTTGTTGCGTTCATGATGAATTGATTTGCCTGAAAGCTTCCTGGGGTGAAGACTTACCAGGCGATGTCCGCATTTTTTCTGATGGGACTTAAAGTCTTCACAAATTGCGTCAAGATCGTAATTGAAACGACGCGCATGAGCATCTCTGAAGCTGCGTATTTCTTCGACAATCGGGTCTTTCATAATTAGTCTCCTGTGAATTCGTCGGGTGAGCATATTTCCGGACATGCAAACCCGTTGTTCTCTATTATCTGCCTTATCATCATCCTCGTAAAAGGATTGTTTATATGACTGAAATTCCAAGTGACAATGGCATTTAAACCATGTCTTGCTGCAACGGCAATGTGAAGGGCGTCTTCAACGCATTTTTTTGGTACAGCACGGCCGTCCATCAATTTTTTAGCCAATACTTTTACAATATCGTCAATTTCGAGTATCTGAATTCCCTTCAAGGCCTCCAAACGTATCTTAGCCTGAATTTCATCGCCATCGGAGGCTTCTTGAATCACTATGTCTGAAATAAACGGCTCATAATCGCCAAGGGATTCCCAAAAATCCCTGGTAGCCGCCTGATGTCCGGCTATAACAATATCCTTGGAAGGGCGTGAAACCAAGTAGCTGGCAACACTCGTTTCAATATATATTTTCTGTTTCATTATTTAACATTTTCTCCGATTGTACAGTTAAGTGCACTCATTCTAAACTCCATTAAGTCGCAACCAAGCACATATGAGGAAATTTCGTATTATAATACACATTTAAATCCGGCTTGAACGAAATGCTTATCAGTAGCCAAGGCATGCTCAATCCTGTGATCTTTCATGACAGTGCTGGTCGTGATTTCTAGACCAATCCTTAATACCCGTATTGACGGATTCGCCGACAATCATGCTGAACACATCGCCTTTGTTTTTCTTCCGTGGAAGTTTAAAGGCAATTTTTAATCTCGTGTTGATGGGTATTTTCACTGGCTTCTCAAGCGCAAGACTGGGCCCGTCATATATTGCTGTAACTTTTCGAATCATATGAGGACTCCGTGTATTTGTCGGGATATTAGCCATAACAGATTCCTCAGCAGTTGAAATTACCTATCTTCCTAAAACTTATCAACATAGTTTGCAATATTAGCATGAACATGTCCAAAAGCAAGAAGTTGTAATTGGTATATCGCATAGGAATTTCAATGTTTTGAATATCCAATGTCCAGCACGGAATGTCCAATATCCAAGATAATCAAGACACGCTTCCGCCTTCGCTAAGATGCTACGGCGGACAGGAAAGCCGCCACGTGAGTCACGTTCCACGTGCCAACGTGGTCACGTGATGAACTCCAACTTAATTCCCTCTTCGTTATTCTCTGTCCTCACTTCCCTCGCCATAATTAGATATTCCATTGTTCTGAGCTGCGGTCCGTAGCCGCCTAATTAAAGTCTGCCATCTCCTACCCGAACACACCCACACAGGCAGGATGCCCGTGCTACTCCCAACACAAGACACAGGCAGGAATGTTTACCTGCCTATGGCAGCGCCTTTGGCGACCAGGGCCTGTGCTACTTATCATCCATTACTTCACATTCAATGTCGACGACATCATCCGTCTGATGTATTTTTCTGGAAGAGGCGGGTGGCGGCCGAGGTGATTTTCTTCTTAGCTTAAACGTGAACATTTTCAACACTATCAGGAACAACAGGAAAAGTGGGATGACTATAAGTACTATAAAAATGATTATCGGGAACAGCAGCATTCCCAGCAGTATGTATATGAGTTTTTTCACGATACCCCATTTCCTTGTTAATTTTTCCGGAACGGAAAAATTTTCTTCATTGGATATTTTATACGGGCTTAATCCTTAATCAGTGGTTTCAGTCCTCTTGTTCTTCGTTCCGAATTGAGTTTCCTCCATATCTCGGGATCTTTCTCAAGCAGGCGGACGAACTGTCCGGTGCTCAAGCCCAGGAACTGTGCGCAATCCCTTATCTGAAAACCGTAATCTTCAAGTGAATCAAACAGCAAGGCTACAAAAAGCGGATATTTGGGATTAGACATGCTGATTTCAAGATTGTCAATGCCTTTTTTCCCTTCGGATCGGATTTCAAGCGCAATTTTCAACCTCAGTTTCCTAAGGGCGATATGCCTGTTTTCATACTGGGAACGGCTCTCCGAGGATGTAACCTCGATTCCGGTCGGATTATGAATAAGCCTGACGGCCGATGAAGTCTTATTCACCTTCTGTCCACCGGGGCCGGATGATTTGAACGCCTGCAGTTTGCAGAATGCGGAAAGCTCCTCATCGCCCATCTCCAGCCATTTGTTGCGGTCAGGATATAACATTGCCATTTTGTACACCGTATCCTCTTATACATCTTTTTTTCCCATAAGGGAAAAAAAGTTTAATAGATGTGTCAACGCCAGCATCAGCATACTTCCACTGGGCATTTCGGGATGGAATCGAGGAAGATCTTGCCGTATCTTTTGGCAATAACCCTGCGGTCGAGTATTACGATTATGCCTTTGTCTGTTTTTTTCCTGATTAGACGGCCTACGCCCTGCCTGAATCTTAAGACAGCCTCCGGAAGCTGATAATCCATGAAGGAGCGCCCCCCTTCCCGCTCCAATTTTTCAGTCCTCGCCTGAACAAGCGGGTGGCTTGGAACCGCAAATGGAAGTTTGGTTATTATGACATTGCTCAGAGCCTCACCGGGCACATCAACCCCCATCCAGAAACTTGCTACTCCGAAAATGACGGAATTAATGTCCTGCTTGAATTCATTGAGCATGACAGTCCTGCTTTTGCCTTCGCCCTGTATCATGAGGGTCACTCCGATGTTTTCAAAAAAGAATCTGAGTTTTTCTGCGGTTTTCTTCATGGTATCGTAACTGGTGAAAAGAACGAAGGCCTTGCCGTGGGTAAACCTGATATAGTTTTCAATTTCATCGCATGCCGCGGCAAGATAGCCTTCTTCGTCTGGCAGAGGCATCTGCTTCGAAATGTATATTCTGACCTGGCGCTCAAAATCAAAGGGAGTATCAAGAACAAGTTCGCCACCGTTGGTGAAACCGATTCTCCTCGTGTAATATTCAAGCTTGCCTTCGACTGACAGTGTCGCGCTTGTGACAACCACCGGTTTGTCCTTTTTGAAAAGAAGCTCCTGGAGCACTTCATTTACATTGAGGGGTGCGGCATATAGCTGAATGCTCATATCATTCCTGGTGCTTCTTTCAATCCAGTATACATGGTCCTCCAACCGCATTGCGACAAAATCGGAGATGGAGAGCCTGTAATATTCGCAGCGCTGGAGCATTGAGCTCAATTCCTGTTTCAAATCGGCATCTTCCTCATCCTCCTGCTCCCTTATATATTCTTCAAGCATGTGCTGGAAACGGCCAATCTTCTCGGAGAGGATATCGGTGACAAAATCCGGTTTCCTCAGCCGGATAGTGCTATCTGCAAAATCATATGAATACTCCCTAACCTTGTTGAAGAACATGTCGGCCGCTTCAGCGAGTTCCCCTACGGCCCCCCTCAACTGCAGCGGATGTTCTCCGGAACGCATGAGCAATCCTTTGGCTTTCTGCGGGTCATAAAGCCTCTTGAGGCAGAGGCGCAGCCCAGTGCTGGAAACATGAAGCCCCAGATGCTGAGCGGCACTGTCCTCCAGGGTGTGCGCCTCGTCAAGAATAACCGCTCCATAAACCGGAAGAAGACTCATCTCCATGTTTTCAGAACTTTTAATTTTAAGATCCGTAAAGAAGATCGCATGGTTTGCGACGATCAGATCCGCCGTATCCCATGATTTTCTCGCCTTCCAGTAGAAACATCTTTTGGAGAAATGGCATTTGGGTTTTGAACAGTTTCCGGTTTCGCAGCAGATGAACTCCCAGAGTTGTCTGTCAAAGGGAAATTCTATTTCCGCCATGCTCCCGTCCTCGGTCTCCTGGGCCCAGAGCGCAATCTTCTCGGCATCAGAGCGCATTGCATCGGACGGCAGGTATTCGGTATGTTCTCCGGCAATAATGGACAGCCTGCGCATGCAGACATAATTACCCCTGCCCTTGGCAAGGGCGACAGTGAAAGGTTCGTCCATGATTTTCCGCAGCAGTGGCAGGTCTTTTTCAACAAGCTGTTCCTGGAGGCTGATTGTCTCAGTGCTTATGAGAACCGGAAGTTTCTGCTCCAGGGCGTAATAGATTGCAGGAACAAGGTATGCGAAACTTTTACCGACACCTGTGGGAGCTTCAACGCACAGGTTACGCTTCTCGGAAAATGCGGCAGCAACACCCAGCGCCATCTCCTCCTGCTGAGGACGTTTTTCGTAAGCAGGCCCCCCGGACTCACCCGATTTCAGAAGCGGGGTGTTTTCCGAGAAAAAAGAACTTGTTAGAGCCAACACTCTGCTAAGTGTTTTCTCCTCCACAAAACTGTCGATTGCCATTATCATAAAATTTTCATAATTTGGATATTTTACTTGAGATTGTCAGGTTTTACGCTAACCTATGTTTTGCATTTAAGGTAACAAAATGCACCTGGCTTTGGCATTCATCATAAAAATCTCCTGCCCGACCAAAAGCCTCGGAGATTCGTCCGCAACGCCCTCCGCTTGCGCAGCGACAAGATGGACGGCAGGAGATTATTTATTTTCGTATGCAAAGTAACTGCAATCATCACAGGAGCAAGAAAAATGTTTAAAAAGTTTCTAATTTTATCCGCGATATTCATCATATCGTTATCGTTAGACCTTCAGGCGCAGGTGGTAGTAAGGAAATCTGCAAAGGACCGTAATCCGACCCTCATGTACAGGGATATCACCGGGAATCCCGAACTCTCAAAACTAATCGCCTCAGACCTGAAGAACTGTGGATGGTTCGACATGGTGGATTCAGGAGCGGAATATGTCGTAACTGGAGCGGCTGCAGGCGCACAGCTGCAAACAAACGTCTGCAATGGGAACGGCTCTCCTGTCTTCTCCCTTAAT
Source organism: uncultured Victivallis sp. (assembly GCA_964540865.1). Lineage (GTDB taxonomy): Bacteria > Verrucomicrobiota > Lentisphaeria > Victivallales > GWF2-50-93 > GWF2-50-93. The sequence continues at coordinate 51,572 of CAZION010000006.1, read as the reverse complement.
TCACAGATAAATAGCCAGAGCTTGAGGACAACTGCCCATAAAACAGTTGACGCCATACTCAAGAAAATGTTCAATATCGCAGGAATATGTTCATCGCGGATTGCATTCTCCGCCCAGACACAGGTCGGTAAAAAGGAAATTTTCAGCTGTGATTTCGATGGGCAGAACGTAACCCAGTTGACCTTCAACAACACACTTTCAGTAGAACCCGACTGGATCCCAGGCAAAGATGAAATCGTTTTCACGCTCTACTCGAAAATGTTCACGGATGTCGTCGAACTTGACATAAACTCAAAACGCTGCCGCAGGATCGCACAGTTCCCAGGGCTCAATTCCGGCGCAGCAGTCTCTCCAAACGGCAGTCAGCTGGCCCTTATCCTTAGCCGCGACAGGCAGGTTGAATTATATGTTAAATCTTTCGGCGGACAAGATCTTCAGCGCCTGACAAATGGAATAGGCGTAGAAGCCTCGCCATGCTGGTCTCCTGCAGGGGACAAACTATGTTTTGTTTCTGACATGGGTGGACGCCCTGGACTTTATGTAATCAGTCCAAGGGGTGGAACGCCTGTAAAACTTTCAACTCAGGGCAGCGAAGCCGTTTCACCTAGCTGGTCTTCGGACAATAAAATTGCTTATTCCGCAAAAATGGGTAACTACGCGATTGCCATACTTGACCTAAACGGCAAAGAGGCTGGAAGGACCGTTGTAAACGCCGCAGGAGACTGGGAGTCCCCGTCATGGGCTCCAGACGCAAGACATGTTGTCTGCACAAGGACATCCGGTGGAAGTTCATCACTTTTCGTGGTGGATACCTGGACAGGCAGGACAAGGCAGCTTATCGGCGGAAAAATGAACACAGTCCTCCCAAGCTGGTCCGGACTCAGGTGATTTTTTTAGAATTCGCCTCTTGTATTTATTGTTTTCCTGGAAAAGTATATGCCACTCCACTGACGAAATCAGCAGATAGGAATAACTTGAACACATTGAAAACCTGTCAAGTCATATAACTCCAGCACATCCACAGTCAAATCACTCAAAGCTCAGAGTCCCATATTTGGCGCGGCACTTATAGCTATCCAAGCTACCCGACCAGGACAAGGAGCTTTCCCTGAAATCAATATCGGAGGCAAGGCGTTTCGCTGTCAGGATGTGCGACAGAGCTGCGATAACACGCTGTGGTTACATGGGGTCGACCTGCCTGCAGCTGGACAAGAGTCAGGATGCATACTGTTTTTTTGTCGGCAGTCGGCATTTATGTCGGAGCTCAAGCAGATTTACGATGACAAGAACATGAAAACGGAAATGTGCATCGAAGCAGGTCTCGCCTACGCCCGTGCCGCCCAGACTCTGCAAATGCGCCCAGGCGTATATCCTGCGGGCGAGGGTATTGACTTCAACAGGACATATGAAGAAATCATTACCCAGCATCCCACCTCCTCTGCGGCGGTTTTCGCGGCAATCTATCAGGCGCAGGGCTGGTTCAATGCCAAGGATGAAAAGACAGTTGCCCAGGGATTTGCCCGACTGAAAGAGATGCTGAAGAACTACTCAGGACCAAATTCATACCAGCGAATGGTTCAATTCAACCGATCTGAAACTGACTAAATTCCTCTTCTTCATGCGGCTCTTCGTCCGCGGCCCTACCGGTCGGCACCGTAAAAGACTGAAATTCAACAGCATCGGCAGCAAGTCAATCTTACAGTGATCATTTTTTTTAAGCCTGGGTGATCTTGATGGAATCAATCCCACAAAAAATTGTTTTTGTGTACGGGCGCTACAGTAAGTTCTTTGGCAAATCGACAATGCAGGAGTTTTCAAGAAGGGGATATCCTGTAGAAATGAGGCTGATTTCGAGTGGCTGCCCCGCCTGGATTTGAACCAAGACAAACTGATCCAGAATCAGTTGTGCTACCATTACACCACGGGGCAATTTTGCAGGCCTATATTTTAAACAACCATCATCAATTAATCAAGCGGTGATTGAAAAATAATGACTGAAACTTTCAGTCATCAGTTCACAACCATCAGCTATAAGCCAACCATTTCGGCCTTGATAGCACGGGCGGCTTCAGCGGGATTTTTAGCCTTCAGGACTGGGCGTCCGACCACAATGAAATCCGCACCTTTCCTTGCGGCTTCAGCGGGAGTCATTATTCTCTTCTGGTCATCAGTGCTGCTATCGGCAGGACGAATGCCCGGAATGACAAGCACAAAGTCATCGCCACATGTCCTACGTATCAAATCAATCTCATGGGCGGAAGCTACAACACCGTCCATGCCGCTTTCTTTTGCGAGTTTCGCAAGATGTGGGACGTGAACAGAAGGCGTATATACGTCGCTGCGGTTCATCACCTCCGTCAGGGCAGACTCATCCATGCTTGTGAGAACTGTTACAGCAATAAGGAGTGGCCGTTTCCCGGCGGATGAACTGTCGGATGCCGCCTTGACTGCCGCCTTCATCATTTCCTTTCCGCCGGATGCATGGACGTTCACCATGTCTGCACCGAGTTTCACAGCCTCGGCTACGGCGCTTGCGACAGTGTTCGGGATATCATGGAACTTCAGATCCAGAAAAACCTTTTTACCCTTCCCTTTGAGCGCAGCAACGGCAGCCGGCCCGGCACTGCAGAACAGCTGGCTTCCGATCTTATACCATGTCACCGAATCACCGGCGGTCTCTACAAAATCCAGGGCGCTTTGAAGTTTTTCAAAATCAAGCGCGACAATAAGCTCAGTTTCCTTTTTCACGCAACTCATTTTTTCTTCATCTCCTCCAGTAAAAAGTTTGGTGCCACAGGCTTGACTTCTACCGGAGAAATATTTTCATTTTCCATATAAGCCTTCGCCTGCCTAGCATATTCCTTCAGGGTGTCTCCGGCAATTGCCTGATCTGCGGACTTGCCTTCGCTCATAAAAGCCGCAATTACATCTTCAGCCATTTTCTTGGCTGCCGGATTTGTGCGCCCCATATCTACAAAGGCAAACAAAGCCGATATCCGCACAAAATCCATATCAAAAGTGTTAGGCGACATCGGCACAGTTAAAACAGTTTTCATGCACAGATCATTCAGCTGAGCGAGAGTCTGCTTGCTCGGTGAGTTTATTTTCGCTATTGACCAGCAGGCGTATGACCTGTTTTCGGCCGGATATTCCCCAACCGTTTTCTTGATTACAGCAAGGAGTTTGTCACTGAAGAAGGGATCAGCCGTCCATCCCATGGATTCAATAGCCTGCGCTGATACCGGAACAGCTTTGTCATCGCTTAATTTAAGTATTGTTTCATATGATTCCTTCATTTTGAATTTTCCAAGGGCTGAAGCCACAGCCTCCCTGACTCCCGCATCGCTGTGGGAGGCCTTTTTCATCACCGCATTACAGGATTCGCGGTAGTCAAGGTTACGAAGGGATGTCACACATCTTCTGATGAGGTCAGACTCCTTGTCATCAGCGCTTTCAAGCAGTTTCAGGATCTCAGGTGAAAATCTGGCATCATTCAGCTCCCCGAGAATGGCAACTGCAGCCGCCCTGCTCTCTTTTGAATTCAAACATTCATCGCCTATTCTCTTCTGGACATCCTTGTCGGGATTAATTTTCACCAGCGCGAGTTCGGCCGCATCCCTAACCTGCTTTGCAACGTCCCCTATCCTGGGGAGGAGCGCATTGATTGAATCCATGTTTTTATAAGACCCTAGCGACACGCATGCGAGTCTGCGGACTTCCTCATCTGAATCCGATGAAAGCTTCACATGAGTATGAAGCCTTCCATCGCATGGGCAGGCGGAGGCGGCCATGGCACGAATCGAGGCTTCCTTGTCGTCGGCAAGAACTTTTAAAAGCGAATCCCCGCCTTTCTCTTTCAGCGCCAGAGCCAAAGCCAATGCGTATCTCACCATGATGTCCCTGTCTGAAAGTATCTTATTGAGCCTGGGCTCCCCGTCCGGATCTTGGCTTTTCATGACAGCCACTCTCACAGCTCCTGCACGCTGACAAGGACTTTCCGAATCCAGGAATTTATCAATATCGGAATCGCGTGTATTCCTGCATAAGTCAATACCTGATGCGATTTCGGGCCAGATGAAGTTTATGACGAATTCAGAATTTTCGGCCGCAAGCATTTCACAGACCGGGGCAACATCGTTCGACGCCCTCATATACAGTGCGGCTGCAAAGGCCCTTGCCGATGCGTTCCGCGACTTTAAAAGGCCTTTCAAGAGTGAAGTATTTTTGCAGTTGCCGATACTCCTCATATTGTAAAGCGCCGAAAGAATATCAGCCTGGACAAGAGCATTCCTCTCATTCTGCAACAATCCCTCAAGCACTTCAACAGCTACAGGATTGTTTGAAAGTGCGAGACTGACAGCGATTCTGGAATTGATCCGAGCATCCTTGCTTTTTGAATAATAGTCCGCCTGCAATCTAATTGCGGCAGAATCGGCATAGAATGGCGCCCCGGGCACCTCGGTGTTCAAGTTGTCAAAAGGCACCTTCTCCCAGACAGGCAGAAGCAGCGGGATGAAAACAAATATCTTTCCAAGATTCATTTGAGGTTCCTGTATTTTTCAAATCTTAATTGTATGAGGACGATTAACGACAGAACAACCGGAAAAAAGAAAAGGAGGAGTTTCCATTTCTCAAGCCGGATGAAAAACCACAATATATCCCGTCCTGAACTTTTTCCAAAAAATACGGTCACAAAAAGGGCAAGCACCGGTGCAAGCATAAGATAGAGGACTGAAAAACGCGTTATCCTGGAAAGGCGGCACATCCAGATCATATTATCCTCTTTTGATATTGCATGCGCCATATTTGAAAGATACACTAGAAAGACTGAAGACATCATGCATAAGAACAGGAAATTATAAAGAAGATAAGAGCTGTCGGTATACTGCATCCACCAGTTAAGGAAAGGTGAAAGGAAAAGCAGCGCTGAAGCCGACCATATAAGGCGTTCATGCGCTTTACCGTATTGAAAAAGCTTGAATCCGCTTGCCGGAAAACTCAGGACTCCCATAAAGATCAGCAGGACAGGTAATATATATATATATTGTATGAAAGGGATAGGCAGGATGTCTGTAAGGTATTTGAAGTTCAAAAGACAGGCGAGAGATATTATCCCGGCGATAGTTATATCCAGGGCCCTGAAAAACTCAAGGGTCCTGATCGGTTCACCTCTTTCATGAACGCCATGGTCCAAATTCATTCCGCCAGCGGCGGAAAAACTGTTTTGCCCGTCAGAGTCCAATATGCCACCTTTGTTACAGAGCCATCAAACAAGATGGCGGATAAGCCGAGTAATTTATCAGAAAATATTGAAATGTATAATGAAATAATATACGTTATCAGGAATTATCATAACTTACGGAGCGGTTTTCTATGAAATATATTATTCGCGGGGAAGACGGCAGGGAATATGGGCCTATAGATGAGGAAACGCTGCGTAAATGGACTGAGAGCGGAAGGGTTGTCCCGCACACTCCGGTCCGCAATGTCCTTATAAAGAAATGGAACAAGGCATCCGACCTTGATTTCCTGAGCCCTGCATTTGCTGTCCAAGGGACAAGGGAGGAGAAGGAGAAGAACGCTTTCAAGAAATTTTCAGAACACCTCAATATCCTTTTCTCAGGGGCAAAGGTGAAAAAAGAGGTACTGTCCCCATGGGCATCCTCTTTTAAAAACAAATACCTTCACGATCCCGCATCAGTGTCCCTCCGTATTTCCGCATTCGCATTCGACCTGCTTGTAATCGGTGGGTTTGCCATTTTTCTAATGTTGCATTTCTCCGCTTCGTTCAAACATCCCGAAAAGCCTGTCCAGAATGAACCGGCAGTCACTGAAGATTCAACGGCATCAACCGCTCAAACACCGGAAACGGTATCAGCCAAACCGTCCATCGAAAAAACCACACTCCAGGCTTCTCTAGGCGCAGACAACAAAGCCACGGCGCAGGTGACTGCATCTCCGACTCCAGAATCGATAGCTGAAGTGAATTCCGCATTCAACAGAGCATTCTACATAATGTTTGTATTCCTCCTTCTCTATTATGGCCTAAGCCTGGGGTTGTTCGCCCAGACTTTCGGGATGTGGTTCTGGGGAATAATGCTCGCAAAAACAGATCTGGGGGAAGTTCTTTTCGGCAGAGCCTACCTTTTCACCGTACTCATGATCATCCTCGGGGCAGTTTCTCCACTGATAGTGTTTTTCAACCCGTACAAACGCTCCCTTCATGAAATCTTAAGTGGAACCATGGTGATTAAAATAGCCGCCCGCCCGAAAGCCTGATTCTATAAAACCATGTCATTAAAATTCTTCCAAAACCAATATTTCTCCTGCATAAACTGCGGGAAGTGCTGCGGAGCCTGGGAAGTTCCTATAACTCAGGACGAAAAAGATAAAATAGAAAAACTCAATATTCCAGGCATTGCGTCCAAGGACAACAAGTATTTCACAAAAAGCGGGAGGCTCAAGGGGATTTTCCATATTGCAAAAAAAGGCAAGCACTGCGTATTCCTCGGCAGCGACAAGCTCTGCCTAATCCATAAGCACCATGGCGAAAAGGCAAAACCACTGGCATGCAGGACTTATCCGCTCGATATATTCAACTGGCAGGATAACGTCACCACAGCCTCGCTCAGATATGATTGTCCGGCCGTTGCATCGCAAAACGGGAAAAAGATAACTGCCCTAGCCCATGATATCACATCCATTGCAAAAGAGCTGAGCCGTAAAAGGAAATTCGCAAGCGCCGAATACAACCCGAAGCTGAAAATCGGACTGAAAAACATAAGAACAGTTGCGGCGGCATACAAGAACTTCATTCTTGACACCAGATTCAGTCCGGGCATAAAGATTTTCGCAGCAGCAAACCTTATAGAATTTCATTCAAGACCCGAAAATTCAAGCGACATTACAGATGCCGGCGATTTCTTCAGCCGGGACGCCATAGAACTTGTTAAGAGGAGCATTCCGACTCTAGAAACCATAATATCTGAAGCCGTCACCCTGAATTTTCATCAGAGAATGGTGCTCAGATACATCCTGAGCGGTTTTATAAGGTCGGACGAGGAAAGCGCACTGAAATTCCTGCCGGTCGCAAGGTTGTCAAGGGTTAAATCAATCCTAAAATTCTCCCTTGGCTCTGGCTCCCTGAACAAAATAAGCGGACACCTGCCCGACACTTCGAGCTGCGATCCGCTGGAAGCGGTCAAAGGCATGGAATGGGATGAAAATGCACTTGACCTATACTGGAATTACCTCGGGTCAAAACTTGATTCACTTCATTTCTGCGGATATCCATGCCTCAACCTGTCTTTTGAGGAGGGAATGCAGCATCTGCTTATAACATATCCTGCGTTGGCATATCTTTCTGCGCTTCTCGCAAAATCTGATAAACGAAAAAACATAGGCAAGGAAGATGTCGCAGAAGCACTATCCCTTATCGATCACACCTTTTCAAGATCTCCATTCTTCGCAATAAGGCATGTCAGGAAAATGACAAAGTCGCTCTGCTCAAAAAGCACCATGGCTCAAATCCTTAAACAACTTCCATGCCCCTAATCACAACAGTTGAAAGACTGAAAGATACATATGTCGCTAAAAAACAGAGACTTATGGTGAAGCATACTTTCACCCAACGGATGAAAGGGTGATTTTCAGCTCTGGAAGCTCAAAATGATGTTCAACTTGCTTTGACCACGGAGGCAATCAATTCAGTTGTGTTTCTCACTCCGAGTTTATTAATTAGACGGTTGCGATAAGTGTAGACGCTTGAAAGTTCGAGTTTTAAGGTTTTAGCTATTTCTGAACAAGATTTGCCTTTGCTAGTAAGTTGGAGAACTTCCTTTTCCCTCTGGCTAAGCTCTTCAGTTTCCTTTTTATCAGGGTGTTTTTCAATGAAATCCACTTGATTAAAAAATACTTTCCCGACACGTTCGCTCAAATAATAATTGCCCTTCCCCGCAGCAATCACAGCATCCGCCAGCTCATTTATGCCACCACCTTTGAGAACATACCCTAGAGCCCCGTGCTTGAAACAGTCAGAAACATGGCCACCATCAGAGGAACCGGTAAAAACAACAGTTTTAAAGCTCAAGCCCCTTCTCTTCAACTCCTTAAGGAAATCAATTCCATTCTCATTTTCCATGAAAAGATCAAGCGTCACAACATCAGGATTCAATTGTAAAAGCTCATCCAAACAGTTCTTCGCGCTCGTTGATTCGCCAACAATGGAAATCCCACTATGGCTCTTAAAAACCACCTTAAGCGCGTCAAGAAGAGCACGGTGATCGTCTATCAAATATACGGAAATAGACATTTCCTAGTTCCTTTATATAAACTCAAAAACTAATTCAGCATGTATTTAATTGAGAATATACTACATGTATTTCATTTTGCTACATGATTGTTTGATTTTTATATAATAAACTACTCAATCTTCCTGTAGAATTCTGCTTCTTTATCTGAAAGTTTTCCGGTCTTGATCATTTTCTTGACTTTGTCCAGGTTCAGATCCCGTGGCGAACCTGACGCAATTCTATCATCATCGGCGAGAATTTTTTCAGGAACCGGCTTGACCGCTTTTGCCTCGAGGGGGGGCAGCCTGAGCTGTTTCGTCTCCGGATGCTCCCCGCTTCCAAAGCTGAATAAACTATAAGATTTACACACGGAGTATCCTATTAAAAGCAGGAATAAAACAATAAGGATGAAATATACTGAGCGCCTGTATTTCAAAACTGCATCATCATTCCCGGCAAAGACGCTTCCATGCCTGCAGAGAAGTGAAACCGGTATGACGGACAACATGAATATCACGAAGAAAATCAAAGTGCCTGCAACACCCCAGACCGGTATGACAAGGACACCGCAAATAAACGCACCGAGTGCAGCACCTATATGATCGGAAGTTTCAAGAATGCCGCCTGAGTTGAGTTCATCATATCCTGATTCCCGCAGGAAGAACGCTGCTGCTGGGAAATAAAACCCGCTGCACGTCCCGCTCAAGGCAAAAGCCAGTATGAAATAAATGTATGTCCATTCCGATATCGGAATATACAATATTAAAAACAGCACCGCTGCATGGATAATCACGGCGAAATCCAGCAGAAGTCCTGATTCTATTTTCATTCCGTCAAAAAGATATCTACCAAGCGCCCCGCCAACCGAAAGCCCCAGCATGAAAACCGCTGAAACGACTCCGACGTTAAGATATAGGGAGCCCAGGCAGGTCTGAAAAAGATACATGAGCGCAATAACCGTTCCTATGCTTACAAATCCTGCACCGAATATCACCCAGACACTTAAAACAGCCCCACTCGTTCTCCTCTCGCACCGTTTCCCTAGTACATAAAGTGCCAGAAGCAAGACGAACAATGCAAGCGGCATTGCCGGAAGAACAATCCCACTGCCCAGGAGTTTTTCAATGAAGCTTGTCAACCCTAATCCCGACTGTCTTGCTGAAAAAAGCAGTCCAAAAAGATACGCCGGAGGATTGGCGTCAGTGTTCAGAAGTGTTGTCCCAGGAATTTTGACTGATCGATATTTCCCGAGTGCGGCTTCCGCCCTGTCGGGGAGATATAGTGACAAAAGCCCTTCCGGCGGAAAGAAGGCTGCGGCTTGCCTGTTTGACGCAAATCGCTTTACGAGAACCCCCGGATCGCCTTCAAGCCCCGATGAATCCGAGACAAGCAACCAGGTGGTATCTCCGGGAACAACTACAACATGTGAGAACGTCTTTTCCAAAGTTGTCATCGCCGACGCCCCGATAAATGCCAGTTCGGGTCCGATAACATTCTCTCCGCCGCTCAGTCTTATCCCAAGCAGACCGTTTGCAGCAATTGAATTTTTTACAAGCTCATTGAATTCCAAAGTGAAATATCTGTTCAGGATCGATGTTGTAACATCCGGGACATTGACAATCACAATATCATAATGGTTTTTCTTATTTGCGAGGAATTCCCTTATGTCACCTTTCCCAAGGGGATGGAAACGCTTGTCGTCGATCCTTAAATTCCATGGCATGTATTTGTTTATTTCAGATACATATCCATTGTCATAATGAGCCCATGTCAGATCCGTGATCTGCGGAATTCGCAGAATCTCACGGCAGAGGTTCATACCAGAACCTACGACCAGCACTTTTTCCGCCCTGGGATTCTGCGCAAGATGAACGGCGATTATTTTCCAGGCGCTTTCCGGATCCGGCATAATCTCACATGCGCTTCCTTCGCGGCAAACCGTCCATTGACCGTTACAGGAACCGTAAAGATATTCCGCCTGCGCCGTCTGGAACGAGCCATTGTACGACTCGGACGGAAGCAGCTTGGTCCATTTGAGGCTCCTTACCGATTCAATGAGCTTTACGTCAACCCTTAAGACCATGAAGGAAATCAGAATTAGAGGAATGGCTAAGCCTGGATAATTTCTCAACCTGAGAAAATAAAAAGAGGATGATAGAATAAATGCTATGACAAAGAACACCAGAAACGTGTTGAATCCGCTCACGAGCATTAAAGTAACCGCAAGGCCTCCGGCAAAACTCCCCACAGACTCAAAAACATATACATCAGCCACCGGCAGTCTTCCGGCCTCCCTGAACCATCTGCAGGCAAGCGGAAAGACAAAACCTGTCACAAAACTCAGCGGCGCGTTTACCAGCAGCGACCAAAACATCATCTTCCAAATCGGAAAAAGCTCATACACCTCGACACCGGCGTACTTTCGCATGTTAAAAATCAGAAGATACTGGAGGATGAAGGCCGGAAGATATGACAGGATGATCAGCGGAGTCCAGTCTGCGAATTTCGCAAAACAGTTCCCGAACTTGACGCTTAGCCATGCCGAAAACGCTATCCACAGGAACCAGGATCCGAAAAACATCCCGACTGCAATGTCATTGCTCTCAAACGCGCTTAAGAATTCACGGAACAGCAGAGTCTGCGATGCAATCGCAAAAAGCCCGACCGAGAACAATGCAAAGTTTTTTTTGAGTTTATCCATAATCAAGATCCGAACCATGTGGATAATCCAAGAACATGCCTAGCGGCATTAACTACCAACGAATTCCTGTTCGTAGTCAAGCCCGCAAGGGCTGTTCTTATACTTTTCCTGTTTGGAGTTTGTGTTTGCCAACAATCAGCCTCATTTATCAGCTTCACCGAACACTTCCGCCTGGAAAGTCAGGAAACTTGCGCCTTCCTTCCAAGCATTCTCAGGAAGTCCGGCCTTTCTGGAAAGGGCGCTAAGGGTCTGTTCGAGACTCCATCCCTGCTCTGTTGCTACCTGAGGGAGGAAAACAGCCGAACGCATGCTTTTTTTAAGCACCATTCCATCTGTTCCGATTTTTATATCCTTGTACGAAGAAACTCCCCGTGGCGGAGTCAGCGCGGAAATCTCAATAGACAGCTTCCCGACCTCATCTTTTGAGACAGCCTCAAAACGGGGATCCCTTACGGCCGCCGCAACGGCATGGACAATGACCGATTTATACAATGGCTGACCTGGGAAGATTTCGCCGATGCATCCGCGCAGTTCACCATTCTCCTTAAGTGTCACAAAACAAGCCCGCTCTTCTTTAACCCCATCAGGCAATACAACGCCCAAATCAGACGGTTCCGGGATTTTCCGTTTATCCAGATAAAATACGATTGTCTTTCTTGCAAGTGAAAGAAGCGTGTTCTTATCTTCGGCAGACAGCGTGCCGGTTTTCTTTTTCTCCTCCGGTTCCTTGCGTTCACCCCATTTTCCGGTAAATGCAATGGAAAAGTAACTCACCGAACTGCTGTAATCCTTCAGGATCTCACCTGACGTAGTATAAGCTGTTTTCACGGCGCAGGCATTTTCCGGCAGCATTGAAAGGAGCGTTTCAATCGGAACATACCCGCAAACGGTGTCTCCGGTCTTCTCAATATATTTACCGAATCCCTCTGCGTCCTTTTTCCGGATCATTTCATAGGCGCCGAAGTCAAGCTCCTTCAATTTTGCCGGCACATCATCCTTGAAAGGGAAATAATCGTAATTATCTCCATAGTGCGTGAAATCCGAGCTTATCAGAAGAAGCGTATCGTCATCCAGAAGTCCCCTCAAAATTTTACCTGCATCCTTCACCGTGTCCATCGAACACTGCCCGGCGATGATGAAAACTATTTTTGGGAAGGCGTCAGCCTGCCCTTCGAAGCCTTGGCGTAGGAGGGGCGTCGGTCGTCCGTCGGCGGCAGCCTGTTTATCCCTAGTGTTTCGGATTTCGGATTTCGAGTTTCGGATTTGCCACGCGTATTGAAGGAGTGGCACCTGGATCTGGACGCTGTGCTCCCTGGTCAAGGCTTCCGGAGCATCCTTGAAGCTCGGATGCTTGAGGAGCTTCTCCATGAATTCCACATCCATCGGAACTCTTCCTAAAGGCGTCTCGAAACTGTCATATTTCGGCACACTGAGAATGTTGGTCATGTGCATAGTGTGTGACGGTCCCAAAATGACAATTCTCTTATAGCTCTTCCCGAGTGATTTGAGTCCGCAGAAGGCAGTTTTTCCGGAATACTGATATCCCGCATGCGGCTGGATGAGTGCTATGACGTCTTTCAACTCTTCCGCCTCTGCAGCCTTGTACAGCTCGGAGAGCTGTTTTGTCAGCCCGGCACGGTCGGCAGGATACCATTTCCCGTCAAGCGTGGACTTGAAGTTTTTTCCTGTCTCTGCCAGACAGAAAAAAACACAGAACAGAAAAACAACGATGCAGAAAAGAGATTTCTTCATGATCTTCCCCCTGAATAAAGCAGGCATTCCTATTTACCAAGACCTAGCTTCTTTGCAAAGGATGGCCTGCAGTTTCTCAATTATATTTTACCGTAAATTCATCAATCCTCCTGACAAATGAATATTTATTCTTCAGTTTAAGCAGATCCTTGTCGGACGTAAAGAGCTCTCCTGATTTCATCTCGGCAGTATGGAGATAGGATGCATCATATGCGGTCAGGGAATTCTCATCTGCAATCCTCATCAAGTTTAACATGTCTTCATTGCCAGGAACAATATATTCCACCTTGATACTGTTTATAGTTGAAACAGCAAGCATCGCCTTGTCCTTGGCAATTCTCTTTTGGAGGATGGCTGTCCTAAGCACATTTATAATCTCATATTTCCAAAGAAGCGGCTGGAAAAGGTCAATTCTCCCATGTATCACCTCTTTCAGAAGTTCGTCGGCTTTCTGATTAAATTCGTCATGCAGGAACCAGGAAGCCGAAACTGATGCATCAATTACAACTTTCCTGTTCATCTCTTCCTCCCGAAATTCACCATTTCCTTAGCAGTCATTTTCCCGGCAGATCTGTATTCCGCCTGCGATTCCCGGATTATCTTGAAGTTGTTCAATATCTCCTGAGCCTTCCTTTCTCTCTCTGAATCATCTCTCTTCGCATAAGGAATAAGCACAGCCACACCCTTTCCCCTTTTCCGTATGAGAATTTCCTCACCGGTGCTTTCCACCAGCGCAAGCAACTGGGAGAAATGAGTCTTGGCCTCGAAAGCCCCATATGTTTTCATAGCACCCTCCATTAAGATAACAGGTCTGTCAAACTGGTCTGTTCAAATATACGATCATATTGCAAGACTTCAAGGCTTTCAGAATAAGGAAATTTTTCCGTCCCGGAAAAATTAACAAGGACAAGTTGGAGTTACAGCCTAACCCAACTCACCCGTTCCATTTGCCTTCAGTTCTGATTTCATCCCCCATGGGCTTTATCCTTCCTGGATATTTTTTCATCTTATCGGCATATAAAAATCTCCGGTAAACATCCTTTGACTTCACACTGGCCCAAAAGAATCCGGATATAAAGGCTGCACCAAGCGCGATTCCGGAAAATTTTATCATGAAATCCCTGCGTTTCATTTCCACACCCCGTGTATCTGCTTTCCGCATGAACAGCGTCCATCCTTCACATTATTCTGAAGCAGGTTATAGCCGTTTCTTTCTATCAGCAGCTTCTTGCAGGAAGGACAATAGGTGTTCTGCGCCTCCCTGCTCAACAAGTTTCCGATATAGACATATTGAAGCCCTTCAGACATCGCTATTTTCCTTGCGTTATCAAGGGTTTCCGCAGGTGTCGGCGGCAAGTTCTTCATCTTGTACTGGGGGTGGAACCTGGAAAAATGGACGGGAGTATCCTCCCCCGCATTTGTTTTTATCCACCGCATCATGTCCCTGATTTCCTCAGGCTTGTCATTCAATGTAGGAATCACAAGGTTTATGATCTCAACATGGACACCGGATTTTTTCGCCATGACAATGGCATCAAGCACAGGCTGAAGGGTTGCGCTCGATACTTTCCGGTAGAACTCCTCATTGAACCCCTTCAGGTCTATCCTTGCCACATCAATGTATTTCAGGATATTCTTCCAGGGTTCAGGATTTATGTAGCCGGCGGTCACGAAAATGCTCCTTATCCCTTCCGGCTTTGCGATTTTCGCAGTGTCCAGGACATATTCGTAAAAGACCACCGGGTCCGTATAAGTATATGAAATGGAGGCGCAGTCATATTTTTTTGCCGCTGCGACAACCTGATCCGGAAGAAGTGAATAGGCCTCGCCATCCTCTGGATTGGCCTGGGATATCTCCCAGTTCTGGCAGTTGAGGCAATGAAGATTACAACCGACCGTGGCCAAAGAAAGAGATTTTGTCCCAGGCAGGAAATGGAAGCATGGTTTCTTCTCTACAGGATCAATGTGCACGGAGCACGGGAATCCATAAACAACTGACTTCAGGGAACCGTCCATGTTCACGCGGACCCGGCACTCACCGCTCTGCCCCGGTTTTATCATACAATACCGCGGACACAATTCGCACTGGACAATGTTGCTCATGTTTATACACCCACATCGCATAAGTTATCGGCAATATAATATAAGTTGCCGTGGTGCATTCTGCAATAATTTCATTGCGTGCAAATAACTTGGTCCGCCGCGGCGGAATCCCGAGATCGCGGGGTACTCCCCATTCGCGTTACCTATTTGAGACGCATTGCACCAAAGAAAACTGACGCGTTGCCCCGGCTTAATCAAATTGCATTCAATAGGGAACGGGCAGTCAGAAGGATGAGACACCTTAGCCTCACACGTCAACCAGCGTTATTTCAACACCTTTTTTCCTGATGAGATTGAGATTTTTATTAATGCTAACGTTTCTGTCAGTTATAATTCCGTGGATCTTGTCAATGTCGCAGACTTTGGCAAGCCCGTGCTTGCCGATCTTGGTATGATCGGCCATGATGACGGTCCTGTCGGAGTTGCTTATCATGACTCTTTCCGCGTCCACCACTAGCTCGCTGTTGTTGTAGACGCCGTCACCGTCAATTCCGCTTACCGAGAGGAATGCCAGGTTGGCATGGTACTGGGCAAGACTGCCCTGCGTATTAGGTCCCAGAAGAATGCCGGATCTCGTGTATAGGAATCCACCGGTCAGATAAATCTCCCATCTGGCGTTCAAGCTCCTCTCTTCCAGCGCCGAAGCAAGCCTGAGTGAGTTTGTTATTATCCTTATGTTCATGTCAGGGAGAACAGAAGCCATGTGGAAGGTGGTCGTACCGCCGTCTATGAAGACCACATCGCCTGCACCGATCATGGAAACTGCGGATTTCGCAATGGCCTCTTTTTCGGAGAAACAGGACGACTCCCTGTCGGAAAACGGTAGGACCGTCTGTGCCTTCCTGGAACTTATCCCGCCTCTGACCTTCAGCACCTGCCCGGATTCTGCAAGCTCCAGGAAATCCCTGCGGATAGTGGCCGGACTCGACTTGAAAACCCGCACCGCCTCTTCAACGGAAAGATAGTTCCCGCCGGAAAGGCATTCCAAAATCTTATCCTGTCTCTCTTTCTGAAGCATAACAACTTTCCCTGATAATTATATCAATCATAACAGCTCACGGCTACTCCACATTATTGTCCTTCATCTTTTTAAATTTTCAACCTCAGTTGAAAATTTATCATGATTATATTTGATTGTTATTGATTATTTTTGATTTCATTATAAATTCGTACGTACAGAAAAACGCACCACGTTGCGCAAATATAAAAATACGGAGAAAACAATGAAAGCGATGATGCTGACAGGAATACGCCGGATGGAGATGCAGGATGTCCCCGCTCCGGAAATAAAGAATCCGAACGATGTTCTCATCAGGATGAAAATTGTCGGGGTCTGCGGCTCCGATGTCCACTATTATGTCGGAGGCAAAATCGGAAGCCAGGTAGTAGAATATCCGTTCGCCGTAGGACACGAGGGTGCCGGAACAGTCGACAAAGTCGGATCTGCGGTTACAAAGGTGAAACCGGGAGACAGGATTGCAATCGAGCCGGCGATGTCATGCCATCAATGCGACCAGTGCAGGGCCGGACGTTCACACACGTGCAGGAAACTCCGTTTCCTCGGCTGTCCGAAACAGGCCGACGGCTGTCTTTCAGAATATATCGTCATGCCGGAGGAATGCTGTTTTAAAATAAGGGATTCGATGTCATTTGAGGAGGCCGCAATTTCCGAACCTCTCGCGATCGGAGTTTACGCCGTGAAAAGGTCGATTCCGATGGAAGCTGCGAAAATCGCAATTCTCGGCGCAGGCCCGATAGGTCTCAGCGTCCTTCTTCCGGCAATGGCGCAGGGCGCGGAAAAAGTATATATGACCGATAAGATTGACAGCCGTATCCAGCTTGCGGAAAAGATGGGCGCCACCTGGACCGGCAATCCGACGAAGTGTGACATCGTGAAGGAAATCACCGATAAGGAGCCTCTTCTATTTGATGCCGTTTTTGAATGCTGCGGACAGCAGGAGGCGCTCGAACAGGCTGTAGAGC
Source organism: uncultured Victivallis sp. (assembly GCA_964540865.1). GTDB lineage: Bacteria > Verrucomicrobiota > Lentisphaeria > Victivallales > GWF2-50-93 > GWF2-50-93. The sequence goes on along the minus strand of CAZION010000006.1, from coordinate 34,742 downwards.
TTGTGAAACCAGGCGGCAAGATCATGCTCATCGGAATTCCTCCCTCAATGAAATCCTGGTCTCTGAATGTCGATCTTTCACGAAGGAAGGAAATCTGCATCCAGAATGTAAGACGCCAGAATCATTGTGTTCAGGCGGCCCTCGACATGATAGACAAAAAACTGTTCGATGTCAACAAAATGACTACACACCGTTTCAAGTTCAAAGACACAAAGGAGGCGTTTGAACTTGTAGCCGATTACAAAGATGGCGTAGTGAAGGCCATGATTGAGTTGTAGTTGAAATTAGGCTGCTGTAGGCCCCAACTTTAATAATTTGAACTTCGAACATTGAACTTCGAATGGGGTGCAAAAGACAGAATACTTGAGTTCGAAAACGTTGGAATGAATTTTTGATTTACGAGCGTGACAACGCTCCGTGGAGTGCGGTAATTTATTACCGCCTTGTTTCGTGAAATTTATTTCACGGCATTTAGATGGAACGGAATAAATTCCGTCATTAAAGGCGGCAATGAATTGCCGCACTCCATGTGCGAATTTTACAATTCGCAGAAGATGAAGTCCGAAAATTGAATGATGTACATAACTTTGAAATTCTTTAACATTAAATTAAGCGGTCAAATGCCGCAATAGAACAGGCGAATATCTAAAGAGTTTAGTGTTATTTTTATTCCAAAAATAACATTAAACAATAACGAAGGAGATACAGGATGAAAGCCGCTGTTATTAAAAAGCCCGGATTGATTGTTGTAGAAGAAGTCGCGACTCCCAAGCCAGCCGAAGGAGAAGTGTTGCTGAAGGTTGAGGCGTGCGCCCTCTGCGGAACAGATCAGCGAGTGCTGAAAGGTGAAAAACATGTTGACGTTCCGATAGTCGGACACGAGATAACCGGAACAGTCGTTGAAACCGGCAAAGGCGTGAAAGGAATTGGAAAAGGCGAACGTTATGCGGTCCAGACAGTGATAGGCTGCGGGAAATGCCCCTCGTGCAGGGTTCATCAGGAAAATCTATGCGAGAACGGATTCAAGGCGATGGGATACCAATGGAATGGCGGGTTCGCTGAATACATGGTCATGCCGAAGGCTGGAGTCGATCAGGGATGTCTCATCCCGATATCCGGAAAGATGTCCGCGGAAGCCGGAACCCTCATTGAACCGTTGAGCTGCTGTGTCAACGGAATGAGGTGCATCCCCTTTGAAAATGGCGGACACGTTGTTGTCTTCGGAGGCGGGATAATCGGAGTTTTAAACGCCCTGGTGGCAAAAGCCAGAGGTGCAAGGGAAATCACCATAATGGATGTTTCCCAGGAAAGGCTTGATCTCCACAGGAGACTGAAGCTGCCCTTCGACAATCTTGTGAACACCGCAAAAATAAACCCGGTTGACTGGGTGAAACAGAATACCGGGGGGCGCGGGGTTGATGCGGTTGTGGTCGCGGCTTCGGTAAAATCAATTGTTCCGGTCGGAATCAAAATCCTTGCGCGTTCAGGGCATCTTTCGATATTCGCAGGAATGCCGAAATCGGATCCGATCGAACAGATAGACCTGAACCTCATCCATTATCTCGAACTGCATGTGCATGGTGCGAACAGCTCGGTCCAGAAAGATTATCTCGAGGCCAGGGATCTTATTGAATCCGGAAAAATCAATGCGGACGCACTTGTCACCCATAAATTCGGCCTTGCCGATTTCAACAGGGCTGTAGAGGTTCAGGGCAACCCTTCATCCGGGGCGATGAAGGTGGTAATCATCCCATAACATCGAACATTCAACTTCGAATGGTAAGAGGTAAGTGCCAAGGGGTAAGAGAGTAGTTCGGAGGAAACTAAGTTGGAGTTCACGGCTTTAGCGTGTCTTGATTAGAATTTGAATTATCATACATATAGTAAATTAGGAGAAAATAAAATGAGTTTGTCAAAAAAATATCGCAAAGAAGTGTCCCTCTTCGTAAAAGTCTGCGGACGGCTTGCAAAGAACATGTATGTGACCGCGTTCGGCGGGAACCTCGCATGGAAGCTTGAAGACGATGCAATACTTATAACTCCCACACAGATGAACAAGGGCGACATAACAGACAGAGATGTAGTCTTCATAAACCGCAATGGTGACATTGTCGAAGGGAAGAGGAAACCCACCGGTGAAAAGCCGATGTACCTGAAATTCTTCGAGGAAAGGGTGGATATCGTCTCCGTCCTGCACTGCCATCCGCCATGTGTCTGCGCTTTTGCGATCATGAAAGGTAAAAACCATCTGATGAGGCCGTATTATCCTGAGACAACTACAGAGGTTGGCCCAGTTCCGGTCGTGCCTTATGCTGAGCCGCTAACCCAGCAACTTGCCGCCAACTTCTCGCCTTTCCTGCAGAAATACAACAGTTTCATAATGGAAAACCACGGTTTGGTGACAATGACACGAGGTGATATTTACTGGACGCTTCTGACAGTTGAACTTCTGGAAAGCTCGGCAAACTCGATGCTGAAAGGCCTTTCCGCAGGAAGCTTGAAGGAACTCGACAAGAAGGCGGTAAAAAATCTCGGAAACGTGATGAAGACAAGAAATCTTCCGCTCTTCGGCGCGCCCGGAATAAACAAGTCGCTGGAAAAGATGTATTTTTAATGCATTGAACATTTTCAATCATGGGGTTTAAAAACATCATGCCTTGATTATGTTAATGACGAAAATCATAAAAACAAAACATATAGGTTTTGACATGCGAATAATTGTTCCGATAAAACAGGTGCCTGAAACAAAATCCGTAAAGATGGATGAGAAGACAGGCACGGTGATAAGGGAAGGTGTTGAATCAATCATCAACCCCCTTGATCTTTATGCAATTGAAATAGCAGTACAGCTGAAGGAAACCTACGGCGGCGAAGCGATTGCCATTTCAATGGGGCCGCCCAAGGCCATTGAAGCGCTCAAGGAGGCGATCGCAATGGGCGTTGATTCCGCAGTCCTCCTCAGCGACAGGGCATTTGCCGGCTCAGACACTTGGGCGACAAGCTACGTTCTCGCTGAAGCCATAAAGAAAATTGGCGAGTACGATCTCATAATTTGCGGCGAACGAGCAACCGACGGGGATACCGGACAGGTCGGTCCGGAAATCGCCTCCTACCTCAAACTTCCGGTCGCATCATATGTCAACAAGGTGAGCAAGATCACGAACGGCGTAATTGACACGCAAAGACTGGTCGAAGAAGGTTCAGAAAAGCTTGAAGCACAGATGCCGTGCCTTTTGACTGTAGTGAAGGAAGTCAGCGACCCGCGCCTCCCTACGCTCCGTGGAAAACAGAAAGCGAGAAAATCGCAGATACCCGTCTGGGGAATAAACGATCTTGCACTCGACCCGAAGAAAGTCGGACTGGCAGGTTCTCCAACCAAGGTCGTGAAGATTTTCAGGCCGAAAGTTGCAAGGGAATGTGAAAAGATGTTTGCCCGCGACGAGGAGAAGATAAGGGAAGCCGTAGGAAAACTCGGGGCTTTGTTAAAGAAAAAAGAAGTTTTATAACCACGGAATACACGAAAAACACAGAAAAAGATAAACATTAATTTTCGTGTCGTTCGTGTGTTTAGTGGTAAAAAATCAAGGTGAATTAATGAATTGTTCAGACGTATGGATACTGGCGGAGCAGGAGAACGGGCGGATACTGCGCATATCGCACGAACTGGTGACACGCGGAATCGCACTCTCAAAAAAACGCGGATGCAAACTCTGCGCCATGGTTTTCGGATGTGATATCAACGGAGCCGACCTCCAGGAGCTTGTTGACATGGGAGTTGACAAGGTAGTCGCTGTAGAAGCGCCGGAACTCACTAATTTCCTCGTCGAACCTTATTCGGCCTGCATGCTCAACCTGCTCGACAAGTTCAAGCCGGAAATCATTCTCGGCGGAGCAACATCAACAGGAAGGACACTCCTCCCCTATGTGGCAATGACAGCCTATACCGGACTGACCGCAGACTGCACCGGCCTTGACATTGAAGACGGCACAAACAACCTCCTACAGACACGCCCGGCAATCGGGGGAAACATAATGGCGACAATCAGGACTCCTGATTTCCGTCCGCAGATGTCAACTGTAAGACCCCGTTCCACAAAGCCCGCAGACGTCATCCAGAAAGGAAGAAAAGGGGAAATCATAAGGATCAACCCTGAACAAAAACTTCTCAGCAGCAAAATTAAAAGAACAGGATTCATCCCGAATGAGGAAGAACAGTCGCTCCATGACGCAGAAATAGTCGTTGTCGCCGGACGCGGCATAAAGAAGGCTGAAAACCTTGCACTGTTAAGGGAATTGGCGAACGCACTCGGCGGGACGCTTGCCGCTACGAGGGACGTTGTTGACAGGGGATGGCTGAGTTATCCGCACCAGGTAGGGCTCAGTGGCAAGACAATCAGCCCCAAACTCTATGTCGGTGTCGGCGTATCAGGTTCAATCCAACATCTGGCCGGCATGCAGACCGCAGAAACAATCATTGCCATAAACAACGATCCCGAAGCCCAGATTTTCAAAGTTGCAGACTTCGGAATTGTCGGCGATCTTTTTGAAGTTGTCCCGGCACTGATAAAGGAAATCAAGGAAGGAAAGAAGTTCTAGAGTTCGAAAGTTCTAAAATGCGAAAGTTTTTAATAACAAAGACATCACCACTTTCGTATGTTTAGTGATCGATATATCAAAATACGAATTTGTTCGTAGTCAATGTTGCAAGACATGTTCTTTATTCTCACAATACAGGAGACAACTGATGACGAAATACAATCCGGTTACAGATAAGACGGTTGACGAGCTTAAGAAGATCGTCGGGGAGAAATATGTGATCTTCAGGGATACGGAAAAACTCGAGCCGTATTCGCACGATGAAATTCCCGGACGGGATTATGCGCATATGCCCGAGGTAGTTGTCAGACCCCGGACAAAAGAGGAAATCTCCGAGATCGTAAAACTTGCGAATAAGGAAATCATCCCCATCACTCCGAGAGGCGCAGGCTCAGGACTTTCAGGAGGAGCCGTTCCGCTTCACGGTGGAATCCTGCTCTCCGTTGACAGGATGAACACCATCATCGAGGTAGACAGGGATAACCTGATGATCGTCGTGGAACCGGGCGTAATCGCAAATGAGATCAACGAACACGTTAAGGAGTTCGGTCTTTTCTATGCGGGTTATCCGATGAGTCTCGAAACATGCTTTATCGGGGGGAATGTGGCCGAAAACGCAGGCGGCGGAAAAGCCGTTAAATATGGGGTGACTTCGAGGTATGTACTCGGAGTGGAGACAGTGATGCCCACAGGCGAGATAGTCGAATTCGGAGGAAAGCTCGTCAAAGATGTGACCGGCTACAACATGGTTCAGCTCATGCTCGGTTCGGAAGGGACTCTCGGGATCTTCACGAAAATAATCCTAAAACTCATCCCGCTCCCCAAGGCGCAGGTTGATCTTCTCTGCCTTTTCAAAAGTTCAGAGGACGCGATAAATACAGTTCCGAAAATAATGACAAGTGCCGGAATCACGCCCACCTCAATTGAATACATGGACAAGGATTCGGTACAGGCCGCATGCGAATACCTCAATGAGAACATCCCCTATAAGCAGGCCGGCGCAATGCTCCTCATCACAGTCGACGGAGGAGACAAGGAACAGGTCGAAAGGGATTACGAACTGGTCGGTGAGCTTTGCATCAAGGAAGGCGCAATTGAAGTTTATGTCGCAGACAATCCAACTACTTCGGAAAGAATATGGAAAGTCAGGAGGAACATAGCCGAGGCTTTCAGCGTATTCTCAAAACGTCAGAGCGGAGAAGACATCGTTGTTCCTCCCGCCGCGATTCCGAAGGTAGTGTCGGAATTCAAAAAACTTTCCGAGAAATTCGGAGTGTTGATCCCGTGCTACGGACATGCAGGAGACGGAAATCTGCACTCGAGAATCTCCCCTCCCCCTGAATGGTCCGACAAAAAATGGAAGGAAGCGCTCCCCATCATACTTGAGGAACTCTACAAACTCACGGCAAGTCTCGGTGGAAGAATCTCAGGCGAACACGGAATCGGACACAAGCGGAAGAAATACATGCTTACCGTCGTTTCAGAGGAATATATGAACGTCATCAAGTCCATCAAGAAAGCCCTTGACCCTAACAACATAATGAACCCGGGCAAAATCTTCGATTTGTAGTTTTTCACTAAAATAAATTCCAAGCAGAATTTATTTGAATGAAAAACTACATGTAATCCAAGATGCTGTTAATCGCATAGAGTGGAATATTGGTTAGCCATTCCTCTTTCCTGTAATCGGACATTGATGTGCGGATTGCATGCTTTGGCTTATACCTTGCGCAGTAGCTTTTCAAGCTTTTAGCCTGTAGATTTTCAGACGCCTTCACTTCAAGCGGTACAATATCCATACCGTGTTGTAAAACAAAATCAATTTCACCGTCCGACCTTTCAGCCGTCCAGTAAAAGGGTGTGATATCCTTATTGGTTATCAATTGCTGCAACACATATTGCTCTGTCAGCGCACCTTTAAACTCTTCAAAAATGGTGTTGCCTTTTAAAAGAGATTTCACATCCAGATCACTCATTGCCGATAACAGTCCGACATCTAAAACAAACAGCTTGAATGAACTGGAATCCTGATAAGCCATAAGCGGCATATCGGGCTTTGTTATTCTAACTACTTTGTATATCAATCCGCAATCAAGGAGCCACTGCATGGCAAGCTCATACTCCCGCGCTCTCGCAGCATGGCGAATAAGGCCAAATACAAACTTCCGGTTTTCCTTTGCAAGTTGTGTCGGGATTGATGCCCATAGCATCCGTATTCTTGGTACGGCCTCATTTGGGGCGTGCTTTGAAAAATCCTGCTCATATGCGGCAAGTAAACTTTTCTGCACTTCCCGCACAAGATTAAAATCATGTGTTTCAACAAAGGTCTTAACAGCCTCGGGCATTCCCCCGATAAAATAATATTGCTTCAGCAGATCGGTGTATCTGCCCTTGAAAGTTGTGATAAGTCCAAAATCTTTAGCCTCGAGAGGGCTTACCAGATTTTCATTGCCGGTGGCATTTAGAAATTCGTTAAAGCTAAGCGGATACAAATCAAGGAAATCAACCTTGCCCACAGGAAATGATGTGCCGGGATGAAGCGCCACACCAAGCAATGAACCTGCGGCGATTATATGATATTGCGGTGCATTCTCGCAAAAATATTTCAATGATGTCAATGCCCGCGGAACCTCTGCAACCTCATCAAATACGATTAGCGTATTATCCGCTTCTATGCTAATCCCTGATTCAATTTGCAGAGCTGTTATTATCCGGGAAATATCCAGATCCCCACTGAACAAGCTTTCCATTCGTCCATTGTTTTCAAAATTAATGTATGCAAGTCTTTCATAATGCATTCTCCCAAATTCCTTCATAATCCATGTCTTGCCTACCTGCCTTGCTCCACGAATTATCAGTGGCTTCCTATGAGTTCCATTTTTCCATATAATTAAATCTTCAATTGCTTCCCTTATCATGATGACCCCCTCCAAGAATATAATGCACAAAACGGCGGCATGCGTAAATCATATCACCAAAATTCAAAAAGTCAAGAGTCTTTACGAGTCAAAGCGCGCAATGTAAGCCGTTTTTTTGTATCTAACACACGAATAGACGTCCGTCTTTGCGAATCAATTCCACAATTCTATGTCTTTAACGTATATAAAATCCGAAATCTGAGGCTCGAAATCCGATATGAGTCACGTTACGACAACGTCGTTCACGCGAAATAAGCCCGGGAAAAATGACTTTAATTGGCTGATAGTTTTTCAGGAAAATAATTTCATTATTTACCTGAAAAACTATAGGATGGATTCTACCATTGCCGCGGCATCTGTGATTGAAGTTACTTTTTCATCGAGGGCGAAAGTTGTTCCGCAGAAGACATCGTGTTCGGGACGGTAGGATGCGCCATGTGTTCCTCGTATTTTGGAAGCATCCTGTGAAACGCTCATCGGCGGCCACATCGACATGAAAAGCTCGCACGGGTCGAAACCAGGCTTATTGTGAATGTCAACATGGCTAGCGTAATCCGGAGCCTGCGATGCCTTCTCCCACCATGGATATGCAAACCAGCAGCCGGAAGCGGCTTCTATTATCAGGTCCCCGCATCGTTCATGATTCATTTCCTTCCGAGTCATAATCCTCAATACACCGCTTACATTTTCAAATATTCCGGCAACTTTTTTAAGATCGTTTTGCTCCTTGAGATAAATATGGGCGATCTGATGGTCAACCATTGCAAACGCTTTCGACGTGTAAAGATCCGGATATAATCGTCCGTTGACATTTCTTTCGGTGAAATATCCTGCATTACAGAGGATTCTGTTCGGATAAATCGGCTGTTCGGCATGTGTAATCGCATAATCTCCAAACAAGAGCACTTCATATCCGGCGAGTTTCGCAGCAACAAAAAGCCTTTCAATCTCTGTTTCAACCTGTGCGAATGAATTCTTGATCTTCGGTGATTTTGGCCCGCATTTCTGGAGGTCATAGTCGAGATGGGGGAGATAAACCATCAGGAGATCGGTCGAGTCATTTGAAACGAGAAGCTCGGAAGCCGCCGAGGCTATCCACTGGGTTGAAGAGATGGAGGTAAAGGGGCCCCAGTAGGAATGCAGGTTGAACTTCCGCCCTATCTTGTTGCAGATGGAAGAGTAAATACCGTCCGGCTTGGAATAAAAATCCTGAATCATTCCACCGTGGTGCTTGTGGATCGGTGCGGGCGAAACAATGAGATCGCTGTCAGAACCTATGCTCTGCTGCCAGCAGATCTGCCCCACCGTCCCACCGCTTGAACGGAACTTCTCCCAGATCCTTTTCCCTTCATATAGCGATGAAGACTGTTCCCAGAAAAAAGTTTTGCAGAGCTTTCTGTCAAAAAAACCGCTTGCAACCATTCCATGCTTTTCAGGGGGAAGAGCAGTCCTGAAGCTTGCCTGGACCGGACATGTCAGCGCCGGAAAAACTGTCTTGACATTCTTTGTCTTTAGTTTTTTCCAGAAATCCGCCCTCGCATGTTTCTGCCAAAGCTCATAACCAAGTGCGGCAACTTGAATTACCAGTAGTTTCATTTTTCGAAATAATTTTCCGTGGGACCTGGGTTGCGGGATATCGCCACACGGCCCGTGCGTGCGATCTCAATGATTCCGAAATCCGACATCATCTTTATAAAATCCTCCATCTTCTGAGAAGATCCCGAAATGGATATTCCAAGCTCATCCTTGTGGACAGTGACAATCTTTCCCTGGAATATTTCAGTAATCTGGATGGCCTCAGCCCTGTTCTTGCCAGTTGCCTTAACTTTAACCAGCATCAGCTCCCGCTCGATGAATTCGCTTCCTGTAAGGTCAGCGACGCTAATCACGTCAACCAGTTTATTGAGCTGCTTGTCAATCTGTTCGATGATCGCATCATCCCCATTTGTGACAATGGTCATTTTGGAGATCTTCGGGTCATGCGTGGAATTGACCGACAGAGACTCGATATTGTAGCCCCTGCCGCTGAAAAGTCCCGCGACTCTCGCAAGTACTCCAAATTTATTTTCCACGAGCACCGATATTGTATGCCTCTGCTCCATAATAAATCCCTTTCAAATATAGTATTTACATTTAACTTGTACTGTCCGCCTGTTTCTTAACATTTCAATTCACTTTACTTTGTTTTTCCCAATGCGCCAATCGCGATTCTGGGCACCTCTGCGGGGTTAGCCTGTTTTCTCAACGCATCAGCCAATGAGGGCCGCCTGTTTTGAAGTCCGGCAAGATGCCGACGGCACCTATATCCTTCAGTTCAACATCACCTGGCCGCCCGCGACTGGAATCGCCTGCCCTGTCTCATACTTCTGTTCTACACAGTAGATGATTGCCTTCGCAACATCCTCCGGATAGCAGCCGCGTTTCATGGGAACCTTGTCCTCGTAGAACTTTTTGACATCGGCAAGGGTTTTCGCGCCGGGAACTTTTCCACTGTTCAGATACTGGACAAATAGGCCGTTCTTCGGATCGCTCCAGAGCGGACCTTCAAAATAATTTCCCGGACAAATGCTGTTGACTTTTATTTTATCGTCCATCAACTCAAGGGCGAAGCTCTGCGTAAGACCGATAGTCCCGAACTTGCTGCCAGCATACGCTGAATTGCGGCTGCTTCCCGCGAGCCCGCTTTTCGAGTTGATCTGGACAATGTCAGACCAATCGCTTCCCTCGGCGTTCTGGGCAGACATAATCTGTGAGACATATTTCGTGCATATGAAATATCCGGTGTAATTGATTTCCGTAACGAAATCCCAGTCTTTTCTGGTGAAGGTTTTGACGGGGCCCGCCTTGAGTACGCCCGCATTTGCGACAAAAAGGTCGATTCCACCGCAGGCCTCGACAATCTTTGAAACCATGGCGGAGACCGACTCCTCCTTTGCAATATTTACTTCGGCGGCAAATGCCCTGTCTTTCCCGAATTTCGCGGAAATACCATCGGCCGCCTTCTGGGCGCCGGCGAGATTTATGTCGGCAATTGCCACTGTCGCTCCTTCACAGGCGAGCGCTTCAGCAATTCCAAGGCCGAATCCCTGGGCGGCTCCGGTGACGATGGCGACTTTGCCATAAAGCCTGCCCATGCCACCGCTAGATGAAATCTTCTTCCTGTATGATTCAACCTCCCAGTTTTCTATGAACTTGTAGGATTTCTCCGGCAGATAGTTCGGGCCTCCGAACGCATGACTCAATTGCTGGACAAGTGCGGCATCCCGCGCGAGCAGTTCAACTGTCTTCGCATCCTTAAGGGATTTAGCGGCACACAGGACAGCCTTTTTCGGAACTGAAACCACAAGGGGCTTATACCCGTTTTTTTCTGCGAACCTCGCAAGTGATACATGATCCGGACTGTCATTCACCAGTGCAAATGATTTTGCGTAAACAATGTGATCGGGCGTCAAAGGGCCCTGCGCCACATTGAACGGTTCCGAGCTTTTAACCATCATCCTTGAATAGTCGTTCGAGAGCCAGCCCCTCAGCTTTGGAGACAGGGCAAGCACTGTTTCAATATTTTTATCTCCTACCGCAAGCGTAGTGGCGACTTTGCCTGACTTATAAACCGCTTCAAGTTTTTCCATGATGTGCGAGTAATGGCGTTTTATCCCCTCGTGATTGTCCGAGCCGATGAAAACCCCATGGTTCTGTATGAAAATAACCTCTGGCTGGCCACCTCTTTCCTGTGCGAATTTAGCAATTTCCTTCTCGACGCAGACCGCAAGCGAATAGCCCGGATCGACATAGTCAATCCATAGGGAATCCGGAAAAAGCTCAGCGCATCTTCTCTTCCCGTCAAGACCGCAGGTCATGCCGTTGACAAAGGCCGGATGCAGGTGCACTACAAAAGCAGAAACCATCGCCTCATGAACAGGAGCCTCCACTGACGGACGGCCCGAGCTGTCATGGCAGACAGCGTTTTCCATAACCCTTTTCACGAAAGCTTCGCGTTCATTCGCATCAACAGGCGGAACAATGCTGAATATCTCCCGCACCTTTTTCCTGTCCAGTTTCACGAAATCCTTTTCGGTCATGTCAGCAAGGGCAATTCCGCTCGGCTTGATATAGAGGAAATCTTCATCCTTGTACGATGTATTCCCTCCGCCTGCAAGGACAAAGCGCGTATCCGCCCCATACAATCTCGAAAGTTCAGCAATGATATTCAGAGACATATCTATTCTCCTGATCTAAATGAATGTTGTTTTTGCAAGGTATATAAGTTAAATCCGAATCTGGATTTTTAAAGCGGAATGGACAAAATGAAATGCAGTAGAGAATTATCATACAGGATTATGGGACTTTCCCGTAAGAAATCGTTTTCCATCCGCAGGAGCGGATGGAAAAAGAAAGACGCATGAATGAAACAGTAAAAAACAGCCGCTATTCCAGGCCTGGGATCTTGCTTTTCATGGAAGCCTTGATGGCTGCCACTGTTTGAACGGTCTGGCCGAGCATCTCCAGCATTCCTGCGGCTTCAGGGTCGCCTATGTTGTTTGCGGCATTGTTCAGAATGTCGAGCAGCTGGCTGAGAACACCGCTGATTTCGGAGAAAGCAAGCATCTCATCCCTGGGGAGCTGATCCGGCATAACCCTTATCCTGTCAAGGCTGCGCAGGAAAGCCATCTGATCCTCGACAAGGGCGAGCGCCTTCGACCTGAGCTTACCGTTCACTTCGTCCGTAAACCTGTTGTAGTCTTCCGTGACCTCCTCCCAGAGTTCATCCATGAAATTCTCAAACGCAACCTGCTGCGCTTCATCGCTGAAAACAAGCTCGCGTCCGGTGAAACACCTCTCACTGACGGCTTCAAGGGATTTTCTGCCATTATATAATTCATCCCTCATGAACGCCTCTATTTCATGCGGGTTCAGGCTCACTCCGATCTCACGGAGAATCTTTTCTAGACTTTCGACGCTGCCTCTTGAAATTGCGAATTCCGGACTCAGCTCAACGCTGTCTATGGGATTATCGTCAATGCGCCACAAGACGTTTGACTTCATTCCGAACGGCTTGATGGATATCTTCTGGGTGATCTTGAGGAATTCACCGTAACTTATGAAAACGTTCTCCATCAGTGACTGATCATTTATCAACGCCTGTTCAAGCTGGTACGGAATGTCAATCCCCGGACCGAACTTGTCAAACACGTTCATAAGGGCATTCTCCATTTTGGAAACCCAGTTCTGAATGTCCGCAAAGTGGCTCTGCTTTTCGGAGCCGGGCAGGACGCTGAACCGGAAAATCCCCTCATCGCAGTCCTCGACACTCACAAGGAGGGCGTCTCCGAGTTTGAAGGAATGTTCCTTGTAGAACGACTTCAAGTCGAAAACTTTCATCTTCAATTTAACGTCAGTTCCCTTTTTCGGATCAAAAGCTTTGTCGTTGGACTTGTCATTCAGGATGAAATATGAAAGCATCAGCTGGATACCAAGCAGACAATGGTAGAGCTGGAGGTCTTCAATGCTGAAATCCTTGACTGTTTTCATCTTGAATTCCGTTTCCAAGTTTTCCGGCTTAAGTACAACATCGAAGGGGAGAATATCCTGGTCAAGGAATGGATGGAACCGGTGTCCGGGGAAAAGTATCCCTTTGTCGATTTCATCCTGCGTCGGGGAAATGCAGAACTCCGCCTTGTCGAAAAACTTTCTCCTTAAAATATATGTTTCGCGGAGCTCATCCTCCCTGGTGAGGTCGAGGAGTGAATTGTCCTCAGCAAGCAGCCCCTCTATTTCAGGAATTATTCGTTCGACATCAAGCTTCAGCTCCTTGGCTATCTCCTCTGCAGCATATTCAGCGGTGAAAGCCTTGTCGGAGCCATCTATGAAAGCTTTAAGGGCCTTTTCAATTTGAGCATTAGATTTTGTTTTTTTCATTTGAACTATTTTCCTGTCGGAAATTTTAATTTAATTATAAAATCCGTTTCGGATTTTATTTGCCAAGTGACTTAATCATTTCCTCTACGCGTTTGAGCTTGTCCTCGTTTTCAGAGAGAATCTTCTTCGCCTCCTCGATGACTTTTGGCGGGGCCTTGCTTACAAATCGCTCGTTTGAAAGCTTCGCCTTCGATCCTGCGATCCAGCCTTCAAGCTCCTTCTTCTGCTTGTCAAGCTTGGCAAGTTCCGCCTTTATGTCGACAAGCCCTTCCAGGGGCATGAAGATTGTTCCGGCATCAGTTACAATGGAAGGCGCCGGTCCGACAGCTGCAAAATCCGCATCTATCACAAGGCTTTCCGCACGGAGAAGAAGTTCGATGGCTGGGCGCTGCTCCTCAAGAAACACTTCAGTCGCCTTGTCAACCGGCCGGATGAAATACTTGATCTTCAGAGATGGCGCGATATTGCAGGATGCGCGCAGATTTCTTCCAGCACTGATTATTGCGAACTTCGCAACAACCTTCTTGATAAGCTCCTCGCTGATACCAAGTCTTGCGAGATCCGCAGGAAGCAGAGCCTCAGGGAATTTCGCAAGCATTACGCTTTCGCCATCCGACAAATATCCGAGCTGGTGTGCGAGTTCCTCGGTGACAAACGGCATAAACGGGTGCAGTAGTTTCAATATTGTAAACATCGCATAATCGAAAAGACCGAGCGCCCTATCCCTCTTTTCGCTGAGTTCCTTGCTGAAAAACGTGTCCTTGGAAACTTCGATATACCAGTCGCAGAATTCACCCCACACGAATTCGTAAAGATTGTGCACGGCATCGTGGAACCTGAAAGCCTCAAGTGATTCGTTCACTGATGCGACAACCTGGTTAAGCCTTCCAAGCATCCATTTGTCGTCCTGCGAAAGATCCCCTGAAGCCAATGAACCGATATCAAAACCCGACTTGTCGGGGCCGGCTTGCATTCTGCGGAAACGGGATGCATTCCAGAGCTTGTTGGCGAAGTTCCTGCCGATTTCGCACTTCTCGTTGCTGTAGCGGATATCCATTCCAAGAGGTGCGATGTATATGATTGAAAAACGGAGGGCGTCCGCACCATAAGTCTTTATCACGTCCAGGGGATCAGGCGAATTACCCAGCGACTTGCTGAGCTTGCGACCGGTCTCATCGCGAATGATGCTCGTGAAATAGACGTTTTTGAAGGGGATTGCGCCTTTGAACTCACAACCCGCCATGATCATCCTGGCAACCCAGAAGAATATGATGTCTGGTCCGGTCACCAAGTCGCATGTCGGATAGAAAAACCTCTGTTCCTTTGTATCATTCGGCCAGCCCATGATTGAAAACGGCCATAGCCAGGAGCTGAACCAGGTGTCGAGCACATCCTCGTCCTGAACCCAGTTTTCAATGTCGGCGGGCGCTTCAAGGCCGACAAATATTTTTCCGGTTTTCCTGTTGTACCAGGCGGGAATACGGTGCCCCCACCAGATCTGGCGGCTGATGCACCAGTCCTTGATATTCTCCATCCAGTGGAAATATGTCTTCGTCCAGCGGTCGGGATAGAATTTTATCTCTCCGGTTTTGACAGCCGCGATTGCTGGCTTCACAAGCTCCTTCATGTTTACAAACCACTGTTCGCTGACACGCGGCTCGATTGGAACATCACCGCGTTCGGAGTAGCCGACGCTATGCATGTGATCCTCGATTTTCTCAACCAGTTTCGCATCGGTCATGAGCCTCACTATTTTCTCGCGGCATTCAAAGCGGTCCAGCCCTACAAACTCCTCGCCTGCGGCCTCGTTCATCGTGGCATCGTCATTCATGACATTGAGGAGCTGGAGCTTATGGCGAAGCCCTACTTCAAAGTCGTTAGGGTCATGGGCTGGGGTGATTTTAACGCAGCCTGTTCCGAACTGCGGGTCGGCGTGTTCGTCCGCGATCACCGGGATTTTCCTGCCGGTAAAGGGCAGATCAATTGTTTTGCCGACTATATGCTTATAGCGTTCATCGGCTGGATTGACGGCGACGGCAGTATCCCCGAGCATTGTTTCCGGACGCGTTGTCGCAATAACGAGATGGCCTGAGCCGTCGGAGAGGGGATATTTGAAGTGGTAGAAATAGCCATGTACATCCTTATGGATTACCTCCTCCTCGGACAGGGCGGTCTTTGAGACGGGACACCAGTTTATCATTCTGGAGCCGCGATAGATATATCCCTTCTCGTACAGGCGGACAAATACTTCACGGACGGCCTGGCTAAGGCCTTCATCCATAGTGAATCGTTCGCGTTCCCAGTCACAGGAAGTTCCGAGTTTGCGCAGCTGTTTGATGATGGTGCCGCCATACTGCTCCTTCCATTGCCATACTCGTTTTATGAATTCCTCGCGGCCGTAATGGTCACGGCCGTGGCCTTCGGTTTCGCGGAGCTGTTTGTCAACGCGAGTCTCAGTCGCAATACCCGCGTGGTCTGTTCCCGGAAACCAGCATGCCTCGTAGCCCTGCATCCGGCGCCAGCGTGTCAGGATGTCCTGCAGGGTGTTGTTCAGAACATGCCCCATGGTCAGAATACCAGTCACATTGGGCGGGGGTATGACAATTGAGTAAGGCTTCTTGCTTGAATCAGGATTCCCCCTGAAATATCCATTATTCTCCCACACGGGATACCACTTGTTCTCAACATCATTGGGTTCGTAGGCCTTCGGCATTTCATTTGTATTCATATTTTCAAAACCTTTCCGCAATATATTTTAAGCAATCCCAGTAAATTCAAGCTCGAAATTTAAGCGTATTTCTCCCAATATCAATCAAAATCCCATTGAAAGGAAAATTTATATTTCCAGATGTTCGATTAACAACGACTGGAAATGGATGAAAGGCATATTAAGTTCTATTCTTTAAGTTCTCAACATCGCATGGCAGATTTTATGCTACTAAAAAACTAGCAAAAATCAATGCAAGCCTTTCTTATAAAACAAGAACGGGGATATTCATTATGGAAAAAGTATTTGAAGTCTCATGCCCAAAATGCAAAGCCCTTTTCAAAGTTCCTGTCGAACTCGGCGGCGAAATCGCTGAATGCGCCGAATGTGATTTTGTGTTTGAAATTCCACATCCGGCTCCAGATGAAAGCCGGGAGCTCGATGTAGCTGAAGAAATCAAAGGATATGAACTCGGCACCACGACCAGCAACAATACGGTGAAACTCTCAAGAACTTCAATCGGAATGATTCCCATCATAAAAGACCGCTTTCTATATGAGCCCAAGCCGATCCCACCAAAGAACTGAGCGTGGCAGCTTCTACCTGGAGGTATATACAGACACCAAGGCACATATGCCTAAGGCGGAAACCAAATACCGCCCCTTACATCCTATGAAATTGCCCCTGCCGGCCCTGTATGATGCGGAAAAAGCTCTCTGTTGAATTAGGGTTGGATGGATGTATATTCCAGTCCAAATCCCAAAAAAACGGAGGTCATATGAAAACCCTTTTAAGAATTACGATGATTGCTTTCCTCTTCACTGTTTCCATTTCAGGAATCTATGCCCAAAACAAGGAGACCACCCCAGTAAAACTCGAGAGGCCAACCCTGGCGGTTCTCCCATTTGTGCTGGAACCCAACAACATCCAGATAAATGTCAATGACTCCGAGATGAAGATACAGATAGTGGAAAGCGAATTTGCAGACCAGTTGCTCCAGAATCTGGTTAAGTCCCGCAAATTCACCGTGCTTGAACGTTCATTCGTGGAAAAAATCATGAAAGAGAACAAGCTGACGGAATCCGACTACGCCAAGCCAGGCGAAGACCAGAGGATAGGAAAACTGCTCGTTGCCGACTTCCTTGTGGTCGGGCATGTCGACAGGGTTGAGTTCTATCTGGAAAAGAAGTTCATCGAGATAACCAAGGAGACATCCATAAGGCTCAAGGCTACCATGAAAGTCCACTTCAGAGTTGTTGAAACAAAATCCGGAAAAATCGTCTGCGCCAATACTATTACAAGGAAGCTTGACAGCAAGGACATTCCTTCACAGGAGCGCAAGAACATGACTGGAGGGGACTACAGGGATAGGCTCTTCTCCGACTGTGCAATGACTGCGTCAAACTATATCCTTGAAGGTGTATATCCTGTAAAAATAGCTTCCGTGCAGGGCGATGAACTCACATTGAACCGTGGCGAAGGCACCGGACTTGCAGTAGGAGGCCTTTACGAGGTCTATTCCCAAGGCAATACCATCAAGGATCCCGATACCGGAGAGTCAATAGGCCAGGAAGAGACAAAAATAGGACTGATCGAAGTCACTTCCGTCCAGCAGAAATTCTCAAAGGCAAAAATGCTCAAATCCGACGGGCCGCTTGAAGTTGGTGCAATATGCCGTCAGGTAGAGAGGAAGGAAAAAGATGTAGAAGCAGCCACCCCGCGCGCAACACCAGGATGGTGACGTCCGAGCGGTGTCCGCACCCCAAAAGGCATAATTTCCAATAAGACTTATTTATAAAGGATTTAAACCCGAGTCATGACTATAAAAAACATTAGATATCTATTTGTACTATCCCTCGTACTCACCACAGGATGTTCGTCTGTCTTCACGTCACGGTCGCAGAAGGAGGAGCTGATGACAGCCTACACTTCAGGCAACTTGGAAGAGTCGGTCAAGCTCGTAGACCTGATGAGCGATAAAAGGGCTGGTACCGGAGATGAACTGATGTGGAGGCTTGAACAGGGGAAAATAAAATTTGACATCGGCGATTACAAAGGCAGCCTGGAAGCTTTTGAAAAATGCGAAGCACTCATAAAAGACTTCGACGATCGCGCCGCAATCAATGCGAGGGAGGCTGGAGCGGAAACAGGTTCCGCGTTCACGAACCAGAACGCCCTGCCCTACTGCGGATTCAACTACGATAGAATCCTTCTCAACACCTATAAGGCTCTCGACTATTTCGCCCTTGGAAAAACCTCAGACGCGAATGTGGAGTTGCGCCGCGCATACGAACGCCAGAAGGAGGCTGAAAAGAAATTCGAGGACGAAATAAAGAAACAGGAAGAGGCAAACAAGAAGGAAGGGGAAAAGGCCGGAAAACAGGTCACTTTCGACGGGCTTGAAAACGAGCATCCGGAACTCAAGAAATCCTTTGACGAGATGAAAAGCAAATCCAATAAGACGTACGGGAACCTCATGAACCCGTTCGTGACCTACATGTCAGGGATACGCTATCTGATAGACAAAAATTATCCCGAAGCCGACGTAGATTTCAGAAACCTATATAAGATGGACACCGAAAACCCACTGATCCAGCAATACTACGTTACAACTTCGCAATATATGGCCAACAAGATCCCTGAGGAACTGGCAGCAGTCAAACCTTTCAATTATCCGCTGGACACCAACACGGTTTTTGTAATATTCGAGAACGGGATTGCGCCTGCATTCAGGGAGCAGAAATTCCAGATTGTCCTGCCTACCGGCTATTCAGGAATAGCATATTCGGACCTGGAATATTTCCCTGTCTCAACTGGAGGGCTGGAGGTCACGGATTCCGCTGGAAACTCATTTAAGACAGCCACCATTTCAGCCATGGATTCAGTCGTATCCCAGGAATACAAGGAGATCTTTCCGGGAATGATAACCCGGCTCGTAATATCGACAATAATAAAGGAGGCAGCCTCCGCCGCCGCAATAACGGCCGCCAGCCAGGCTAACGGAGCCGGAGGGGTCGTCGCAGTAGTGGCGACAGTAGTTGGCACCAGCGTCTACAAATACACATTCAATACCGCCGACACCCGCTGTTGGCAGACACTTCCGCGTGAGTATCAGGTCGCCCAGCTCCCACGCCCTTCCGATGGGAAATTAAAACTGAGCGCTGTATCTCACGATGGAACTATGGTTTCAGCTGAACCTGTAGAAATCACCGTCGAAAAGAAGCGGGCAATCATACATGTTCGCCAAGCCGGAAATGGAGCTCTGAGCGTACGGGTGTTTGAAATCGAATAAATCCCGGCAAGCAACTGTTAGACTTTGAAGAATGTGATTATATTTTGCAACTAAAAAAAAGGTGAACCCCATGAATACAATGAAACTACTTGCAATCCCAGCCCTTACCATTGTTCTTCTTATGCCCGCCTGCAACGCTCCGGTAAACACTGTGGAAAATACAGACAAGGTCATGGAAAAGGATTTTGTCAGGAATAAACGAGTGATCACGGATGAGGGGCTGGGGGACAGGCTTCAGACTGTGAGCGTAGACAAACAGGAACTTCCTACCGGCCTGATGAAGGTCCAAGTTTCGATAAAGAACACAAGGAAATCAGACTACAAGTTCGCCTACAGGTTCCAGTGGTTCAATGAAGCCGGAATGGAAGTTGTCACCTCCGCAACGACATGGATCGAAAAAGATGTCATCGGCGGCGAGGAGTTTTTTCTTTCAGCAGTATCTCCCAACGAGAGATGCAAAGACTACAAGCTGATGATGCGTTCCCTCGAATGATATTTTCTTTCCACAACGAAAATGAAAAGAAATATATTAAACGGACTCGTCGATTGAAATGTTCTTGAACATGGGTTCACCAATTGTCTTCCATAAACCATCCCAAACGTTTGTGGGCCCCTCAAAGGTGAGGATATAGACAGTGCCGGTGGTGTCATTGGAAATGTAAACCCTGTGAACTGTTACACTCGCATTCTCATACGAGTTGTCCACATAAATGTAACCTATCTCTTTGAAGATGCCTTTCTTCTCATTCCATTTCTTTACGAATTTAAACTTTTTTTCCGTGCTTGCGACAGCTTCAGTCGAATATTCCGATGGAAGCTTGCCCTTGGCCTTGCTCGGAATCCCACGGATAACCCTCACTTCAAATCCGGTTTCATAGAAACCTTTCTGGTCAATATTATCCTTCGTCAGATAATATAGATATTTCTCCTCCTTGTTGTCAGGTATGAATTTAAATATCCATCCTTCCGGAAGAAGGAACGAAGCCTTTACAAAAGGGAGCTGCTGCCACGAAAATCCTTTAGGAGGTTCGGAAAGTACATCAGCGGAATAAACACATAATCCGGCCAATAAGACAATAAAAATAATAATCCTCTTCATATTTCCTCCATTTATTTTAATCTTCATCCAAACAGATCCGGGGTAAAAACCGTATCTTTCAGCGCACGCTTATCCTTCACTGACTGCCGCGGGCTTTCAGGTTCCCGGCTATCTCCAGCCTTATCAATTTCAGCTATTATGCTCTTCATCTCAAGATCAGAAGCGATCGATTTAAGTTTCTCGCAATCAGGTTTTCTCTTCAAATAATTATTTATGTCAAGCCAGCCTGAATCTGAAATGGAAAGATCCAGCACGATGATCTTCTGATTTCTCCTTATGATTTCAGCGGAACCGATAATCTTTTCGCGCAATTTCTCATTTCCTATTTCGGTCACTCTTATGAGCATCTCGTCCAGCGAACCAAACTGGCTTATGAGCTTTGCTGCAGTTTTCGGGCCGATTCCGTCAACTCCGGGTATGTTGTCCGAACTGTCTCCAATAAGGGAAAGATAATCCACAATCTGCGACGGGCGGACTGCGAATCTCGCAACAACCTCATCCCTGCCCTGCAAAAGAAAACCGCCCAGCTTCCTGTCGGGAATAAGCATTTTCACCCTATCGTCGATGACTTGGGCTATATCCTTGTCGGCGCTTATTATTCTTACCGGGTTTTCCTTGAAGTTTACGGCAATCGCTGCAATAATATCGTCAGCCTCGGTGCCGTCACGCTCAAAGATGTTCCATCCCGCAGCCTCGATCCACTGTCTTATGAATGGCAGCTGAGACTGTAGCTCCTGCGGCATTGGCGGTCTCTTCGCCTTATATTCCGGGGCAAGTATCATGCGGTGCGCCGGACGCCCCTTGTCAAAAACCACAGCACCATACGGTGAAGGGTAATCCCTTTCAAGGGAAAGCAGAAACTTGGCAGTAGCCAAGACTGCATTTGTAAACTGCCCTTTTGAATTTGAGAGCAGAGGAAGGGCATAAAACCCCCTGTATATCTGTGAATATGCGTCAATCAGCGTGATTGTATCATTCATCAAAGATTATCCTGTTGAAAAATTTTAACTTCTCAAGGCCATGGGCTGCGCTTCCGCCCTCGTGTTCATTGAACGGATACGGGATCATTTTCTTTTTAGATTTGATTTTATTATATACTGCATAGGCCGTATCCGCAGGGCATACCGGATCCTTGAGTCCGCAGGAGATGAGCACGGGACATTTTATTCTTTCAGCTGAATTTAGATTGTCAACATAGCTAAGTGTTTTCATGACCTGTCCGAGTTTTTCCGGATGTTTCCTGATGAACTCCGCAATCTGATTGCCGCCACCGGATCTGCCGAAAACCCTTTTCTCCAGCCAGCAGTTTGAAGGTACATCAGCCATGCAAAGTTTTACCGAACTGTCAAAAGCCGCAACAGCAAGCGCCATTCCCCCGCCCTGGCTTCCGCCGGCGATAGCGATTTTTGTTCCGTCTATCTCTTTTGTTTCACGGGCAAGCTTTACAGCTCCCAGGGAATCGGTTATCATCCTGAAAATATATGAATCCTCCCTGTCGAGGATTCCCATAGCGAGCCACTCGCTGCTTGACCACCCAAAACCTGTTTTTGTGCCGGTCTTTCCGCCTTGGAGCCGGTAATCTATGGCAATTACGGCAACACCCATTAAAATCCAGTTAGAGTAGTTTTCGGGTTCGCCTTTACTCCCCCCCGCGCCATGATAACTGATTATAACTGGTACTTTTGCTCTCCTGGCTTCAGGAGGAAGAATGAGCCAAGTCGAAATTTCTGTTCCATCGAGCCCCTCGTATGTAAGTTCCCTTACTTCCATCTTTCTGACCGGATAGTCAATCTTTCCACCTTTAACATTGAGTGGAAGTTCTTCTATTTTCTTCAAAGTGCCATTCCAGAAGCTTTCGTAGTCCTTCTCCCGGTAGCAATGCACGCTGAGCTTCTCAAGCTCTTTTATCTGTGATTCCAGAAGTTTCATAACAAACTCCGATTATATAATTGAAGAGAAAATTAAGGAAACCTTTATTTATGGAATAAAAATCAAGAACTGAAAATAGGATTAAATGGTGAAAAGTCAACCCCGCGTGCGGATGATTGGATTGCCGGATGGCGCTCTCAGGACGGCAAATATTTTGGAAGGGCACCATCAGAAGTAACTCGTCCGCCCGGGAGGATGCCCCGAGAGATGCGGGGCAGATAGCCCCGCGCTACTATTAAATGCGCCTTAACTTAGCGCCATTCACAGAAGCCTTAGGGAAACGCCAACTTTCTTGAAAGCCGCCAGCGCCTTATCCATTATCCTCTTATCAAGTGCCGCGGATATCTGGATACGTATTCTAGCCGTTCCCTCTGGGACAACAGGAAAGCCGAAACCTGTGACAAAAACACCTTCCTGCAAAAGAGCATTGCTAACTTTGATGGCTTGGGCAGTTTCACCTATGATTATCGGGATTATGGCGGACTCGCTCTCAAGAGGCTTGAAACCCATAGACTTAAGACCGCTTCTAAAATACGCGACATTGGAACGAAGTTTGTCAACAAGCTCCGGGTTGTTTTCAAGGGTACGAATCGCCTGCAATGCGCTTCCTGCAACAGTAGGCGGTACTCCATTTGAGAACAGCTGGGGGCGAGAGACCTGGGAGAGCGTATCTACCACGGATCTGCTTGATGCCACAAATCCGCCAGCCCCTCCTCCGAGAGCCTTTCCGAGGGTTCCTGTGATAATATCTATTTTCCCGAGAAGCCCGAAATGCTCGATCGTCCCCCTTCCCGTTTTGCCCATGACACCTATCCCATGCGAATCATCCACCATGGTTACGGCATCGTATTTCGCTGCGAGTTTTACAATATCCGGGAGCGGCGCAAGATCACCCTCCATGCTGAAAACGCCGTCAGTAACAATTAATTTCGTGTGTGCATTTTTGACTTTAATGAGACAGTTTTCCAGTTCACTCATGTCCGCGTGCTTGTAGATCAGCCTCTCCGCCTTTGAGATGCGGCAGCCGTCAATCAGACTTGCGTGGTTTAGTGAATCTGAAATAATAGCATCGCCCTCCTTCGCCATTACAGGAATAGTCCCCATATTTGCGTCCCAGCATGAGACATAGGTCAATGCTGCTCCAGTTTTCAGGAATCCCGCAATTTCATTCTCAAGCTCCCTGTGAATCGTAAAAGTGCCGCAGATAAACCGGACGGAAGCAGTACCAGCCCCATATTTCTTCAATGCCTTGATTCCGGCATCTATGACTTCCTTGTTACTGGAGAGTCCGAGATAATTGTTCGAAGAGAGGATGATTGTCTCACCCCTTTCCTCCATTATTACTTCCGCACTCATCGGAGAATCAATATGCCGGTGGATTTTCAGTGTTCCCTTTTCCCTCAATTCATTTAATTTTTCATCTAAGTTCTTATGAAAAGATTCATTCATGGCTAGTTCCTTTATATTTCATCACTCCCAATTGAGCACGACTTTCCCGGATTTCCCGGAATTCATCACTTCGAATCCCTTTTGAAATTCCTGGTAATGGAAATTATGTGTTATAATCGGCGAAATATCCAAACCGGACTGAATCATGGCCGTCATCTTGTACCAGGTCTCGTACATCTCGCGTCCATAAATCCCCTTGAGGGATAGACTGTTGAAAATCACCTTGTTCCAGTCTATGGCTGTATTCGTCTTAGGAATCCCGAGCATCGCAATCTTTCCGCCATGGCACATGTTGTCAATCATGCCTCTGAATGCTTCAGGACTTCCGGACATTTCAAGACCTACGTCAAAACCCTCCTTCATTCCGAGTTCTTTCTGTACATCCTCTATTTTCTCCTTTGCCACGTTAACAACCCGTGTGGGGTTCATTTTGCGTGCAAGTTCAAGCCTGTAGGGATTTACATCGGTAATCACTGTATATCTGGCACCTGCGTGTTTTGCGATCGCCGCAGCCATTATCCCTATGGGGCCAGCTCCGGTTATCAACACGTCTTCCCCCAGCACATCGAACGAAAGCGCCGTATGCGCAGCATTTCCCAAAGGATCAAAACAGGAAAGAACGTCGGTCGGAATATGCGGATCGCAGAACCAGACATTTGTCATGGGGATGCACAGATATTCCGCAAATGCGCCGGTCCTGTTTACACCAACCCCTTTTGTATTGGGGCAGAGATGCCTTCGTCCTGCAAGACAGTTCCTGCAGTGTCCACAGACAATATGCCCCTCGCCGCTGACAATATCCCCCTTCTTGAAATCATGGACATTGCTACCCACCTTCTCAATTCTTCCTACAAACTCATGCCCTATAACCATGGGGATGGGAATAGTCTTCTGCGCCCATTCATCCCAGTTGTATATGTGTATGTCCGTTCCGCAGATTGAGGTCTTCATTATTTTTATCAGGACATCATTAATGCCGATCTCGGGAACCGGAACATCTTCCAGCCATATGCCGCTCTCAGCCTTTTTCTTGACCAACGCTTTCATAAGCACTCCCCTGTTGTTATATTACGCATACTGTTGACCACTATATTGAACAATGTTTAATATAATGAACGCCGCCTCCGTGTCAATTATGGAAGAAATAAAATTATGGAGAAATTTCAATGAAGCCGATGCTTAAACCACCGTCGCCGGGAAAGAATATAAGGAAGCTGAGGAACCAGCAGGCGTTATCCCTGGATGAGCTCTCCAAAAAGAGCGGCGTGTCAAAAGCAATGCTTTCACAGGTTGAATCGGAAAAGGTGAATCCCACTATTGCAACCGTTTGGAAAATCGCATATGGCTTGGGGGTTGAATTCAACGTGCTGGTAAGGGGCGATGTCGAACCGGTCCGTAAATTCAAAGTCAACAGGCGCGAAAACATCACTTCCCTTGACATAGACAAGAAAGGAGTTCACATCAATGTCCTTTCGCCGATATCCATGGCCGAGACTCTTGAACTTTATCTTCTAACCTTCGAGCCGCACGGAATGCTTGATTCCGCCCCACATTATCCCGGGACAATGGAATTTTTAACGCTCCTGGAAGGCCATGTCAGGGTATCCGCAGGCGAAAACAGCACGGAACTTCACGAAGGGGATTTCATCATGTACCATTGCGACGTCGGACACAGCATTGAAAACCTCTCAAAGCGAAAGGCAAAAATTTATCTTGTAGTCATGTTTGATAGAGGCGGAAAGGAAAAAGCCAAGCCTAACAGCCAATAAGGAACAAGCTATTCCACAAAGAAATATCTGATTACAGCCTTATCTTTGAGCTTGTTGCTGTATTCCATATAATTCTCATCACGCCTCTTTTTTGTAAGTTTATCATTGATTTCGTCTTTTACAGCATCGAACTGGAGGGCTTTTGCAGGCATCCTGTCGGCAACCCTTATGAAATAGACACCCTCCGCAGTCTGCACAGAAGAAGCGATACTGCCGGCCTCAAGACTCTTTAAAGCCTCTGAAAATTCAGGACGGAGCTTTGACTCCTCCAGCCAGCCAATATTGCCACCTTTCACGACATCGGGTCCTTCCGAATAGAGTTTCACCAGTGTGGTGAATATGGTCTTGTCGGCTTTTACAACATCATTTTTAATTTTCCCCAAAGTCTCGTCAAATTCCTCCTTGAATCGCCCGTCTTTTTTCAGCAGAAGCACCTGCAATTCAATTTGCGGGGCCTTTGAAAACTCGGCAATATTGTTCCTATAATAATCATTCACTTCCTTCGGCGTGACATTCACACTCCTATAGCAGAACTCCTGGACAAGGATATCTACTGCGATTTTCTCATAGGCCTTAGCTTTGAGGTCCTTGACGGTTATCCCTTCGGCCAACGCCCTTTTCTCCAGTTTCTTGCGGTCCCCGCCAGTCATATTGGCAGCCAGCCCGTCAAGCATATCCTCTACGTACTGCTCTGGGATCTTGTATTCCTTTTCCTTGAATTCCTGGAAGAAAAGTTTTCTCTCAACAAGATCCTTCGCCTTCTTTCCCCGGAGTTTTTCCACTTCACGGGCAAGATCGCCGCCTTTATAGACTATCGCCAGCTTCTGCTCATCATTAGCCGATTCCAGAATAACGTCATAAAGAGTTATCGGTGTCCCGTTGACTGTCGCCAGGACAGAACTGAGGAAGACAGTGTTCTTTGTTTTTTCATCGGCTGAAAAAACAACTGAGGAAAACCCCATGAGAACAATTATCAATAAACAAAGATATTTATTATTCGTCATATATTCCAAAACTCCATGTTTGCACGTCACAATCGTTCAAGGCCTTCAAGCAGACATTAGGCAGTTCTTGACAACTGATTACAGATCGCTGACCACTGGGATCCCTTCCCTTATCGACATCGGGGCTACATTAACGGCTGGCCTTATATAAATCAAATCCCTGACAGAAGCCCCCTCCCAGAGTGAAGGATTCATAAAAACCAGGCGGGCAACGGGCAATTCGCTGAATAAGACCGCATTGTCAAGTATCTCTTTCGGCAACATTGCAACATCTCTCTGAAGCGCTGCAATTCTGATCCCCTGGGACAGACGCATGAAATCTGCAACGGAAAAGGAACCCGAGAGCTCGCCAGCCGATAAAAACTCACCATCGTCGACCGTCACCCCGAAGCTGTATATTTTATCATCCTCAAGCGGATAGATCACCGCAGTCCGTTCCTTGCCGGAAAGTTTCATTTCAGCAGCTATTCCATAAGCTGAGGGGATTCCCCTGCACCGCATGTCCTTCCTGTCAAAAACTATTCCCGAAACAAGTGCAGACACTATCCTAAGACCAGTGTAATTTCCGGGACCTGTGCCTACAGTCCATCTCTTCACGTCACCAAGGGAAATATTTTCCTTCTTAAGCCATTCTTCAAGTTTGGGGAGAAGGCTGGAAGAGTCGCGTCCGCGCATCTGGAAGGATGTGTTGAATATAATCTTCTTCTCAGGGAAAGATCCTGCCGAAAAACAGGCTTCCTTTCCTGAAAGATCTATAGCCCCCCAAATTTCCAAAACACCCTCCTCGCCTTTTGATAACTGTCCATTATAAGTTTCTTATTGGAAACAATGTAGTTCTTTCCAATAAAAAACATAATCTATATATGTCAGAGGCAGTTTGCCATGTCAGCTTTGATAAAACATTTTTGAAAAAATCCATGCCGGAAAAAACAGCAGCAATATGTAGAATGCCTCATCCATAAACCCGGCGAATGCGCAGGCCGAAGCCTGAAAAAGAATGAGATTCCTGATCGAATCGCCGATAAACGCCGGGACTTTGGATGTTTGATAATTTAAATGGAGGCTCAAAATATTCTTAAAAGCACTCACGGCAAGAAGAATTGAAATAATCATGGCAAATGCAATGCTGGGTGTAACCTCCCCCATGAGATTAATCATCTCCGAGGAGAAATAGAGACCTGCGGCGATCCACAGCGCTGACAGGAGCGCTATCATCCAACCTCCGGCCAACACTGTTCTCCTCCGTCCTTCTTGAACTTCAACCTGGGCTGAAATAGAAATCCAGAATATATAGGTCGCTAGGAAAATAACCGCCGGGAATAGAATGTCCGAATTCAGTATTCTCGAATGTGCCGCGAAAAGCCCCAGGAAAAGCCCCATAATCCTGCAAAGGGCAAGGCAGGCCGGGCCAAGGATGAACACGTTCTTGACCAAGTGATTATATCCGTATATCAGCATGATCAGGGTGAGCCCGGCAAAAAACGCCCCTTTGCCACACAGAGCTGAAAGCATAATTCCCGCAAACCCGAAAATAAAAGCTGCGGATTTCGCGGATTTCATGCTTATCATGCCGGCGGGTAGAGGACGCCCGGGGCGTTCACGACTGTCTGTCTCAAAGTCTGCGATGTCATTTGTAACAAGGCCGAACATATAAAAAGACAGCAATGCAAGAATGACACATAAAAATAAAGGTGAATCTATTTTACCGTTCACAACAAGATAACCGAGAACCGCATCTCCCGGCACTGTGAAAAGATTTGGGAACCTCACCAGGGAAAGCCACGCCTTTAACTTAAAGACCCGATTTGCAGTAATGGTATTGCTGTTCATTGATTTCCCATATTGACTTTAAAAAGACTGAAAGCGTTGACTGTTGTTATTTCAGCGATCTTTTCGACAGGCAATCCCTTCAGCCGCGCGACATGCTCGGCCACCACGACGAGGTACTCCGGGTGATTTCTCTTTCCACGGTGCGGAATCGGGGCGAGATAGGGTGAATCGGTTTCAAGAAGCAGACGCTGATCGGGAATCACATCCAGCAGCTCCCTTACATTCCCCGCCTTCGGGAATGTTATTATTCCGCCCACGCTTATATAAGCCCCTAGTTCCAGGAATCTTCGGCACCATTCACATGTTCCCGTAAAGCAGTGCAGGACAAACCGTCCTCCCCTCTTAGAAAATCCTGAAAGTACCTGATATCCGTCATTGTAGGCGGCTTCACTGTCCTGTTTGTCCCGGCAGTGAACAACTAGGGGAAGATTATGCTTCAAGGCAAGTTCGCAGAATGCCGAGAACACTTTGATCTGAACGTCACGTCCGGAGTTTTCATAGAAATAATCCAGACCGACCTCACCCAGCGCCGCCAACTTTGGATCCTCTATGAATTCATCGAATATCGAGATGTCGCCAGCAAACGAAGACGCCTCGTGCGGATGCACGCCGGCTGAATACCAGCATTCGTCATTCAGAGATGAAAAGCGTTTCGCAACTTTGCCCTCCTCGTAATTCGCACCTACTGCAAGCAGGTAGCGAACCCCTGCCTTGCGGGCTTTCTCCGCATACTTAATGGGATCTCCGTCATCGGAATAATAATGAAAGTGTGTATCAAATATTTCCATTAGCCTTCTTCAGTAATTTATATTTCCTGTTTTCCAATATCATCAATCCGAAAATAAACAGTGCTGTTACGGCTATGACCTGGTTCCTCAGATACCATCCGGGCGGCCCCTCGTAAAATGCTTCGAAGTAAATGCCATCTCCAGCCGGTATTTCAACTTGTATGCGTCCGTCCTTGCAAATATTCTTCAAAAGATATGCGTCGTCAAGAGCCTTGTCGTTAAAAATCACCTTCCAGCCCGGGAAATACAACTGGTTTATTACGATAATCTGCTGTTCCCTATTTGTTATCCTGTATCTAAGATGGTGTGGATTGCTATCTGGATATTCTTCAATCCTGCATGCGGCGCTGCTTACTTCAAGCATCGGGCCTCCAGCCCTCGGATTTATTAAAAGCTTTTCCGACATTGTTTTAGGAAGGAATTCGTTGAATGACTCATATACAAGGAGTTTCTCAAGTCGCACCTCCCTGTGACGTTCAATCGCCTTTCTTACATCAAACTTGCATTTGATGAATTCAAATTGATTTGAGTTCCAGAGAACTGTGAAAACAAAAATAAATGCTAGAACATGTTGAAGCGTTCTTCTGCCCGGATACAGTTCGCTGAGTTTCCATAAACCGGAAATGCATATTATCTGAAGAACCGCTATAACGGACAGCAACCTCCAGGGAAACTGGACAAAATTCAGCATTGGAATGTTTTTCCACAGGAATGATGCAAGCGGAGTCATCATCAAGATACATAAAGCATAAAGGAGAAAAACAGATGAATAGAATTTGTTCTTTATGTTAAGCAAGAAGCCTAGAAACGCAGCAATGAAATGAGGGAGCCCCAGCTGAAACGACATTCCGTCATTCACGGCTCCAGGCTCAGACCCTCCAAAGCCCCAGAAACGTGAAAACAGCTGCTGAAAATAAACTACATTGTTTTCGGCTGAAAGGTCTCCAACTGCGGCATTATGATACTGCACATATCCCTTCATCTGAAATGCCGTCAGCCAGTACGGTGAACTGAAAATCACGGCAAAGATAAGTGAAACCACTCCGGCAATCAGAAACCTTGCAGCTGCTTTCCTTTCAATCTCCAAGCCCATGGCAAACATGATGACACAGAAAAGAGGATAGAAGAACATTGAAGTGAATGGATGACTGTAAACCATAGCCGCCATAACGAGGGATAGTATAAAAACAAAGGGAACTATCGAGACATTTCTCACTATCCTGTCTTTGAGCACCAGAAGGCAATACAGAGCCCATGGGGTTATAAACATTGCCAGCAGCTCGCTTAAATCGCCACGGACATACACATTCACATAAATATATGGTGTAAGAAGAAACATCATTGAACAGAACAATGAAATCAGCCGGCCAGACGTTATCCGCCTTACTAGGAAATAAACTCCGGAACCTCCAAGGAAAAACATTACAACGCTGGAAGCATAACTCGCTGTCAGAATATCTGGCAGTAGATATGTGAAAGGAAGGGAGAAAAAGAAATATCCGGGCTGATAGAATATGAAGATCGGATAGCCGTATCCTCCGTAGTAGTTCGGGAACCATCTCGGATAAAATATCCCACTGTCGAAGGCGTCCTTGAATTGGTCGATATGGCATAAATATCTTAGGCCATCATGCGATTGCGGCCAGTTGCCGGAAAAGACAAGGCCTGAAAGCAGCGCCAGTGAAACAAGGAGAATGATTGCAATATCCGTCAGAAATAAAGTTTTATGCTTACCCATATTTCTTCCACAATCTAAAAACATCCCGGGTAATTGTGATGACATTGCTTAATTTTACGACTTTTGATCCCTTCACGTCAACCCATTTTTTAACGGGATATTCTACTATGCACGAATTCTTGAGTCTCAAAATGATCTCCACATCAAAAATCCATCTTGAAATGAACGGTTCTGAAAACGCCTTGTCTATTATTGCCCTCCTGAAGATTTTGGCTCCGCACTGGGAATCATATGTCTCTATCCTGTAGAGGGTCTTGAATATGAAGCAGAAAATACGGCTGATGATACGCCGCATAGCGCCACGTTTGATTTCACTTCCGAGCCGGTATATCCTGCTGCCGAAAACCGCGTCAGCTTCAGGGGAGATTCCATCGGCGAACTTGAGCATGTTTTCAATTTCATCCAGAGGCGTTGCGAGATCCGCATCCCAGAAGCCGGCGAATTCAATCTCGTTGAAAGAGGGCATTGTCTTGATATGCATCATCCCACGTCTCACGGCCTCAGCCTTACCTGAGTTAATTTCAAGATTCAAGACAGACGCGAACCCAGAAGCCTCCTTTTCAAGCAGACTGAGCGTCCCATCGTTGGAGCCGTCGTTCACAAAAAGAAAATTTATCCTTCCGGAAAACTTCCTGTATTCGTCAATATCAAGCCTGTTCTCCTCGTTAAAACAAGGGATGACAAGACAAATTCTTTTCAACATATCAGACATGTGTATGTTTTCTTACCTTGTTTATGGTTGTTTTATTAACACTAATAGACACGATAAATTTCAAAGAACCTGTCGGAGCCGGCTGAAAGCGGTATCTTATGAATTAGTTTCGAATGTTCTGGAACAGGTTCATTGTTTAAAACTGCAATCGGATTGCCCGAACTGTCAACGCTTATTCTTGAATTCATTCTTATTAATATCCCGGAATCACTGATTTTTCCATCATATGCGCGTATATATTCCGGAATCCCCACCTTTTGATAAGTTTCAGGCGAAACTTTACCGTAAAAGAGGAAATACACATACCAGTATGGCTTAAATGATTTGTCCACAGGATGAAAAAAAACAGAATCTGAAACATAAAGAATCTCATTGCTGGAGAGGTTTTTAAAAGAAAGTTCGAGTACTTCTGTAAACGGTGCATAAAATACCCCCCTAGAGGCAACTGCATACTTGCCGAAGTAATTGATAAAATAGCTAGAAACCTCTATACCCGAAAAACACAAGACGGCAATTATGGCAATACGAAATTTCTGTTTAAATGTCCAGATGAAATAAAATCCTATGACTGTTAGGATGCACCAGAAAGGAGCGCCATTCATACACCTGGTGCTATGCATTTTCTCCATCGTCAGAACCGCTGCAGCCGGATATGAGAGAATCACGAGCAGCATAAAACGGCAATAAGGATTCCTCTTGAAATTCCTGATTATGAAATAAAATCCCACAATTATGAATGGCGCCATGAAAAGATATAATTCACCGGAACTGCCAGCATTATGCCTAAGTTCATAATCCCCCTGTATGAACAGGAATGCCGGACTGAAATATTCCATATATCTTTCCAGAATTCTATTAACAACCTCTAAACAGGGAGCTCCGTCACTCCAGACGCTCATTCCAGAAAAACGTGCAGTCATAGATTTGGGATTGTTGATGACAGCTATGATCATTGGCACAAGAAAGGTTACATAACTTGCAACAAACAGGGCAAAAACTTTCCAGCGTTTTATTAAAAGGACATTTAATGCAATGACAAAACAGACGAGCATGGTGGCGGTCATAGGTCTTCCGATATTGTGGGCATACATGGCAAATGCACAGAACCCCCCGGATAATACTGCGGAAGGGAATGATTTCCGCCCGATCGCATCTAGAAGGAAATAGCATCCGGCTGTCATTCCAAGAAGCATGGCGGTATATCCGCCAATTCCCACCCTTGCTATCGGGAATACCCAGGGCAGTATTGAAAAGACAAATGCGCCGCAAAGGCATATCCATCTATTCCGGGCCCATTTCATCGCCAAGAAATAAAAAGCAATTGATGCGAGAATAAGAAAGATCCCGCTTGGCAATCTCACAACCCATTTTTCAAGCCCGAGGCTCTTGACCATCGGCGCAAGGATATAAACCATAACGGGCTCGTGATAATTTCCAAAACTCCTGAAGAAAAGCGGGTATTTGACACCGTGCTCATCCGCTCCGGACATGGCTATGGAATACGCATTATACCCCACGGCAGCCTCGTCATAATAGAAACCGTTCGGAATTTCAGGCATCTTCCAGAAATGCATAAAGATAGAGAGGGACAATAAAATAAGCGCCGTAATAATGAAATATATATTTTTATTATTCATTTCCTGACATATCCACACTAATTAAAACCTTTTTCCCATGAAACACTTATTGAATTAATAGACACGATAAATTTCAAAATTTATACCTGAAGGCGTGGGAATTCTTTCAATTAACTTTAAATTTCCCTGACGCTTTTCGAAATTCCTTTTTATCACTGCATTGTTGTTTTCATCCATCAAATACAGACTGTCAAGGGTCAGAAAGATTCCAGGCCTGTCAAATTTTTCCTCGTAAAGGCATACCATGTCTTTGGGTATGCCATGTTTCTGGTATATCTCTGGATCAAGCTTAGTCAGGAAGAGTATATTAGTATAAAATTCCGGTTTGAACTGTGGCTTCATCTCCTCGGGAAAGAATGTGTATTTAGATATATAGAGCGTTTCATTTTCACCGAGTAGTTTCAATGCCTTCTGAATTGCTTCAACATGATTCGCGCTGAAAGAAGCCCTGCATTCATTTTGGTATCGGCCAAAGTATCTGATCATGTAGTCGGAAATCTCATATATGCACATTACAGATATCACGACCAGAATTACACCTAGCTTCTTTCTTTTAGAATAAAAAAACTTCAACCCTATTATCGCTGCAAGACACCAGAATGGGGCACCATTCATGCATCTTGTGCTATGAAAGTGACTAAAGGTCAATGCCGCGGCAATTGGATAAGTGGCAAGTGCAAGGAGAATGAAACGGTAATAAGGATTTCTCCTGAAATTCCAAATCATTACGTATATTCCCGCTGCAAGCAAAGGTATAAAGAACAGATACAACTCCCCTGTGCCAATATTATGACGGAGATCACCGTCTCCTGAAATAAAAAGGAAGTCGGGGTGAAAATACTCCAAATATCTCAGAATCATTCCATAAACAGCTTCAAAAACAGATTGTCCCTCCCTCCATACGGCTATGGAATTGAACCTGTTTGTCAAAATCTGCGGTGCCTTTAAAATATAAAAAAACATCGGAATCAGAGACAGGAAAAGGGCCAAGACGAATATCCCGAATATTTTCCAACGCTTGATAATAAGCATATTTAAAGCAACAACGAAGCAAACAAGCATAACAGCTGTCATTGGTCTACCGGTAAGATGTGAATACATTGCAAGAGCCCAGCTCAATCCGGCTAGAATCGCAGAAACCTTCGAACGCCTACCCATTGCATCTATTAAGAAATAACAGCCGCATATAATACCAAGCAACATTTGCATAAAACCGCCGATAGCAGTCCTGCTTAACGGAAAAACCCATGGAAGCACAGAAAAGACAAAAGCTCCGCAAATGGAGATCAAATTATTCTGGATAAGCCTCATCGATAAAAAATACATTGCGATTCCCGCAAAAATGCAAAAAGCCGCAC
>CAZION010000005.1:0-89205 GCA_964540865.1 uncultured Victivallis sp. | reverse complement strand
AGGCGTATCGAGTAGATACGCCGAGAGAGGAATATTCTTTCTTGAGCCAAAAAGAGCCGCAACCCGACTCGTCCCGGCGTAGCATCCCAGCAAAGCCGGAAGGGCGACAGATTCTTATGGATTTCGGCGTCCTACTACGCTCTTCGAGCTTCGAAGGACAGGTTGTCGCAAACACAGTCACAGCCCGCTACGGGGCTGCTCCTGGTATTTGCTCCTAGCCGTATCTCCATAATCTCCTGTCGCGTGCCATATGCCAATTTTTAGAGGTTCCCTAAAGTCAATTTCCCTTTAGCAGGAACCAGCATGTATTTTTGTTATCCGGCAGAGTTATCATAAATACATTGTCCTTCTTTTCCAACTTAATCGCATCCTGTTCACTTCCATCACCGTTGAGGGGCACGAGCTCCATCCGGCTGGAGGAATTCTTCAAAGTAAGTGAGCCTGTCACCGGCTCGGAAAGGGCTTTAATTTCCCATTTGACCTTCTCCTTTTCAATCCGGTTCCAATGATTGCGAATCCAATAAGTGCGAATAGAATCTTATGTTTCAGCATTCATGCTCCGCGAATTCTGAGACTGACTCGTCAAAGATTATATGCCTAAATCGGCGGTGACGACTCCGAGCAGTTTCTTTTCCTTGCTGTAGACCGGAATGGAGCAAGTCACCATGAAGATGCCGGCGCCGTCAATATCGTAATATGGTTCGATCCATTCAGCCTTTCCCGTCTTCACGGAGTTCAAATACCAGTCAGCACCGGCATAGTCATAGGTTGTAGGTGTGCCGCGCCGTTCAAATACCGTACCGCTTTTGAACAAATAGAATGACGCCTTTTTCCCTGCTTCAGGATTCATTGAGAACGCGCTTCCAATAATCTCCGGATTCTTTGAAAGGAATTTTTCAATGCTGGCGTAAATGTTTTCCGCAGTCGGAGGGTCCTTCTGCATTTCCAGGCTGAACTGCGTCAACGCCTTTTCAATTTTCTCTTTTTTCTCCGCATTGGGAAGGCTAGCCACCGATTCATGTGAGTGGACAACCTGCCATTTGCCTTCAATCTTCTGCCAAATCCAGGTTTCGGTAAGGAACTCATCATATAATTCACCCGATTTGCTTACAGACTTGCCTTTTCCGCAGGCTATCCATACGGCGGCATCAGGACCCAGCACCTTCACATATTTCCTATCCCATGTCATGGACATGGTTTTGAGGGATCCATATATTTTCCCCATGCAATGGGACAGTTCGTTACGGGTGTAGGGTTTTGAGTCAAAGAAAAAAACGGCATCCTTGTCTTTCGACAGAGGTGCGAGGGTCTTTTCAGCGTCAAGTGTCACAGCTGTACGAGTTAAATCATCCATGAGCTTTCCGACAGTGGCGGAGATTTCCGGATTATCCTGGGATTGAGGCGTCCCCGATTCAATAACTTCTACGGAAATGCAGCCGGACAAGGCAATAAACAAAAGAATTGAAACCGTTCCAAGTAAGACTCTTTTCATGATACCCCTCTTTTAATGTATTATTGGATGGTTGTATGACTGCGTACAAAAGACATAATCATAGAACAATCCTGTGAAAACAATGCAAAATTACTTTTTTACCGTAATTAAATCTAACGCATTGAAGGAAACATTCAATCTTTTTGGTAGTCGATGTCGGGGAGCTTAAGTTCAGGATAATACTTTTTTGCGCAATCAGAACATAATCCATGGCTGAATTCAGCCTCTGAATGTTCCGATATGTATGCTTCCATCTGGCTCCAATAGCCTTTGTCGTTGCGGATCTTCTTACAATGCATGCAGATTGGGAGGATGCCGCTCAGCTGCTTTACTTTCTCAAGGGCATCGTGAAGCTGGACAATAAGCGCCTCCCTCTCCTTTTCTATCTTCTTTTGATCAGTTATGTCCTGAAAAGTACCAAATATCTTACCATGTTCCAAATCCGCCTTTCCCGTTGAATGAACATTCCGCCTATTGCCTTTTGCGGTTATGATTTCCAACTCCAAATCAAAGGGATCTCCCTTCTCAATCGTCAGCTGCAAAACCCGTTCAATTATTGGCTGGGAGGCTGGAGCATAGAAATTGATGCCCCGTTCAACGGTTGGTTCAAAATCCATATCGACTTCATGAATGCGATATACTTCTTCCGTCCATATCTGCTTCTGCGTGGCGATGTCAAATTCCCAGCCCCCGACCTTTGCCATTCTTCCAGTTTCGTTGAGAATGAACTGGCTTTTCCTCAATTCCTCCTCCTCGCGTTTCATGTCTGTTATGTCCTCGATGGAAAGAAGGACTGAGCGTTGTCCTTCAATGTAGAAGGCCCTTGCCTTGAATCTTGTATAAAGAGGGGAATTATTGCCGTCGATATGCAGGAGTGCTTCGCCGTCACGCTCAATTTGTTCGGCATTGGAATTCAGGATTTCATTGATGCTGCTGAAAATCGGACAAATTGCGCATTCATGTGAGTATCCGCATCCGCGGGGATCGTTCCTGCGTTTTTCACATAAGATGAAGTCGCCGCAGCTCTTGCGCTCCAAGTTGGAAGCTTTATTGTTGAATATGGTTTCAGCTGCAGGATTTGCGTATATTATCTTTCGAATGTCATTGAACACAATCATCCCCACCGGAGAATTTGACAGTATGGATTGTGTTTTTTCCCTCTCATGCGAGAGAACCTTCTTTAATCTTTGCATCTCCAGATGGATTTTAATCCTTGCAAGCAGTTCTTCCGAATTGAACGGTTTTAGAACATAGTCGACAGCTCCGGCGGATAATCCCTCGACCCTCTCCTTAGGTTCTGTGGCTGCGCTCATGAAGATTACGGGGATATCCTTTGTCTTGTCATCCTTTTTGAGGCGCCTGCAGACTTCAATCCCGTCAATCCCGAGCATTTTCACATCAAGGAGGATTAGATCGGGTGTTTCTGCGGAAACTGCTGCAAGGGCGACTTCACCGTTTTCTGAAGAGCGCACGTGGTATTCCGCCTTCTTTAGAATCCCTGTTACAAGGGCGAGGCAATCACGGGAATCGTCGACAACTAGGATCTTGTAGTCATTCATCTATAACTCCGTTAAAGTAATTGTCATTGTACACCAATCTGCAACAAAAAGCAAAACGTGCAAAGAAAACAAGAATATGACGGATTGTATTAGGTAGAATGAAATACTGGTAAAGGGAAAAAGCTTAGAGATTCACACTATATAGCCTTGTTTTTTTACACTTAAATGAATAAGATAGCTGCGAATATTATCTTGAGGTTACCTTGACGTTAAGGAATTTCAAAGTTTTGAACACCCAATATCCAAAGTTAATTCAAATTCCAATTTTCAAAACCCAAACAAGTTCCATATTTCAAATGGAAAAACAATTCAAGAACATGCCTTGCGGCATTGACCTTCCTTCGCCAAGGCTTCGGAGGGCAGGATACGAACAAATTAAGATTCGTTTTTGTTGGTAGTTAAGCCCGCAAGGGCTGTTTTTCTCTTTGTTTGATGTATTTGTTTGGAGTTTGTTTTTTTTCTGTTTTGGATATTGTTTGGTACTTGGAGTTTGGAATCTATTTAGGTATTAAAAGTTGCGGCCAATGGCCGCCTAATTAAAGGTATAGGAATTTCAAAGAGATGAACATTCAACATTCAACTTTGAACATCCAACATCGAATTAAAACTGAATTCATTCGAAGTTGGAAGTTCGATGTTCAGTGTTCGATGTTCAAATTATTTAAAGTTGCGGCGCTTTGGCCGCCTAATTAATCTAGATTAAAACAGATCCGTCGGTGAAGCGGAGATTGTACCTGCCGACAAGAAAACAGTAAAGTATAGCGGAGCACCTGCAAACCGGGAAAACCTAAAAGGAAAAAAGATGAAGGAAAAATCACGGAATACAAATGGAATCTCACTGCGGAAATCCTTGAAACTTTCAGTGTTGGCCCTTGCTGGGCTCACCCTGATCGGGCTGGTTACGGCGGGAAATCCAGGTGCTGTCAATCCCCATAAAGTCGATCCAGGCAATTTCTACCCCACTCTCAACAAAACAGATCGGTATTCCTACTACGAGAAGCTGCCCCAGTTCACTCCAGGTATGGCGCTCGATTCCAATGAGATGCGGATTACGTTCC
Organism: uncultured Victivallis sp.; assembly: GCA_964540865.1. Lineage (GTDB taxonomy): Bacteria > Verrucomicrobiota > Lentisphaeria > Victivallales > GWF2-50-93 > GWF2-50-93. The sequence continues at coordinate 85,096 of CAZION010000005.1, read as the reverse complement.
TGGGGTCTATGATCCCTCCTGTCCGCCGGGCACAGCAGGAGATGAGTGTCTTCGTAGAGGTTGGCTGGGTCGTGGATGACAAAGGAAACGGCAAGCCTCTGGATCAGTTCGTCTTCGACTGCGGCTCCGGAGTTGTTGCCAATTACGGCGCCATGGGTATTGGATATGACAGGATGGACAAAGTTTTCCTCTGCCATCTGCACGGAGACCACATGAGCGACCTAAGCCACATCTACTGCTTCGGCCCATCGGCAGGCCGCTACTCGCCCCTGTACGTGTGGGGACCCAGTGCTTCACAGATAGAATATACTGATCTTGAGGGCAAGAGTTATCCAAAATATGACGATGGGACGAAAACCTATTGTGAAATGCTCCGGAAAGCCATGCGCTGGCATTCCGAGAGTTTCAGCTTCCAGAACACGAGCTATGCAAGTTACACTGCCCCTACAAAACAAAGCTGGGGGCTTCCGGTGGATCCCATCCCGGTCGGAGATCCTGAAGACCCAGATACTACGAACCCAGAGGATGCCGATCCGCGGAACGACGGCTATGCACTGGTCCCCATTGAACTGGATTGGACGAAAAATGGAAGTGGGACAGATGCGAATGGCAACCCGGACAACATCGCCTACTGGAACAAGACAACCGGTGTAAAGATCACCCATTTCCCAGTGATCCATACCAGAAAGGGCGCCATCGGCTACAAGCTCGAGTGGAAGAACCCCAATGACCCGAATGCCCCAGTCCGCACAATGATTTACACGAGTGACACCAGGCCGGAGCAGAATAGCATTGACCAGGCCATCAACGGAGGCAAGGGTGTGGACGTGTTCATACACGAAATGGTCGTTCCTCCAGAGGTGTGGGCTTTTAAGAATATGGGTCTTTCCGCGCCCCCAAAGCCTCAATCAAAGTACTACGACGCGTTTGTCAACGCCACCGCCCAGGCTCAGATGGTTCAGGACAGTTCACACACTCCGCAGGGAGCCTTCGGGTACCTCCTAAGTCAGATCATCCCCCGTCCAGGACTCACAGTCCCAACGCATTTTCCGACGGCCGATGACACGGTCGCATGTGCTCTGGAGAGCGTTCAGGTACATTGCCCCGATATCAAAAAGCTTGGAGACAAGATTGCCTGGTCCTTTGACCTTATGGTCATCAGGGTATACAAAAAGAATATCCAGCAGCTAAGAGCCAACGTTTCAGATTTCGGGTGGTCCCCGCGTTTCCAGGTCCCTCCCGACGCAAACTCGCCGAAGTATTGGCAATATCAAGTCGATGCCAATGGCAACATACAGTATGATAGTAAGGGGAATCCGATAAAAATCGGGGATCCGCTCGCCCAGATAAAGTGGCAGGATGTAATACCGCCAACAAACCCAGATGGCACGGAAAACTATAGGGAAGACGGGTATTGAGTTGAACTGAGTGGAATTGTGACACTCAAAATGAGGCGGTTCAATATTCTGGCTAGGATTTCCGGAGTGTTTTCAACTACGGCGCCGGTGATTTTAAACTCAGGATTAACCTGTTTTTGTCGTTCAGCCTCTGATAGTCAATGTTTTCTGTCAGACTATAAATAATGGTCAAACCCAATTCATCGGGTGACAGGTTCTTGTCAAGGAGGTTTACCGCCTCTCCCGCGCTTTCAAACACAAGGTCCAATAACTCATTCCTCTCCGAATATGCAATTGTCATATCGAGTTGCGTCGATTGCAGGAATGGATTGTAAATCTGGAGCATCTCCTCTACAAGCAGAAGTAGATTGTTGCTGGTCTTCGCAGGCAGAATATGTTTTTCGCAGAAGTTCTTAATTTCGGCATTTAAGGCATATAAATCATAATCAGGAGAAGTTATTCGATAGTTGAAACTCCTTATCCGGTTTATGAACGCCTTGGTCTTCTCCTTTTGCGGATTCTCGAATATCTGCTGCGGAGTGCCTTCCTCATATATAATCCCATCGTCCATATAGACTACACGGTTTGATACATCCCTTGCAAAATCCATTTCATGGGTGACAATCACCATGGTCATGCCATTTCTGACTAGACGGCGTATAACCGACAGCACCTCGCTTACCATAGTCGGGTCCAACGACGAGGTAGGTTCATCGAAGAGGATTATTTCAGGATCCATTGCCATGCAGCGGGCAATCGCCACCCTCTGTTTTTGACCGCCGGAAAGTTCATCCGGATAGTTGTCGGCCTTCTCGATGAGTCCCACCAGCCTTAGGAGCTCCATGGCTTTGCCTTCAGCATCCTTTCTGCTCTTCCTAAGCAGTTTTATTGGACCGATGGTCAGGTTCTCCATCACGGTAAGGTGCGCAAAAAGATTGAACGACTGAAACACCATGTTCATCTTCTGCCGTATTTTCTGGATATCAGTTTTTTTATCCAGTATATCGACATTGTCTATATGGATGGAGCCACCGCTCGGTCGGTCAAGCAGGTTGAGACAGCGTAAAAATGTGCTTTTGCCGCTGCCGGAAGGACCGATGATGGAGATTACTTCACCTTTTTTAATTTCAATATTGACGTCCCGCAGCACGGATAGATTACCGAATTTCTTTGAAAGATGCTTAACTTTTATCATGAGTTACCCACCTTTCTCTTTTTGGATTTCGGATCGGTTATGCGCTCTACATAATCCATGGACTGCATAAGGAACCACGTTATCAGAAAATATAAAATCGCGACCATGACCAAGGGAAAGAAGGCGTCAAAGGTGCGGCTGCGGATGATGTCGCTCGCCTTTGTCAGATCCTGTACGGCTATATAACCTACAATGGAAGTCGCCTTCACCATCGAAATGAATTCGCCCTTATATACCGGTAAAATCCGTCTCACTGTCTGCGGCAGAACAATCAAGAATAATGTTTTTGTCCTGGTGAACCCCATTGCGATGCCGGCTTCCGTCTGCCCCTTATCCACACCCTCGATGCCGGTCCTGTATATTTCCGACACATATGCGGCGAAATTCATTCCGAAGGCGATGACGGCTACAATTACCGGATCAATATTCACAGATGCAAATACGACATAGAATATCAGCATTAAAAACACCAGTACCGGAGTGCCGCGCATAACGGAGATGTAGGTTCTGGCCGTCAGGTTCAGCACCAGCTTCGGAGACATTCTCATATAACAGACAAGGCCTCCCAGCAGCGTGCCTAGGATTGTGGCCAGTACTGATATGATGACGGTGGTTTTGAGTCCGGACAGGATGAGCAGATAGCGTTTTTCAAAGATTATGTTGCTCTCAAAGCTCTTGACGATCTTTGTAAAAAACGGGAATCTATCCCTCTTCTCTGCAATGGGGTCATTTGCGGTAATATTACTTTTAAGGGCAAACACGCCTGTTTCCATTTCATAATAGATATCGGAAAAAACGATCCGCCTTTTCCTTTCTTCCGTAATAATCATGGAGCTGGCAATCATGTCAATCTTATTTGTAGAGACCGCGGCGATAAGGCTGCCAAATTCCATGTCCGAAAGCTTGAGCTCTTTACCAAGATGCGCGGCAAATCTTTTTGAGAGTTCGATGTCGAAGCCTATTGGGTTGTTGTCCTTGACAACGGTGAAGGGGAGTCCAGTGTCACTGACGATTCCCACGACAAGCTTGCCGTTTGATTTTGCATCGGCAATCTCCGGCATCTGGGTGTCGCCTTTTTTCATCCAGCGGTCAACCATGTCGCCATGTACGCCATTTTCCTTTATCTGCCGTAGAAACCCGTTGAATTTTTCACGCAGCGGATTGTTTTCACTGTTGAATCCGGTTCCAATGGAAACTGAAAACAAAGAGTCTCCCAGGAGTCCCAGTTCATTATTGCTGCGGAGTATCCCAAGCACTGAATCCATGTCATATAATGCGGCATCAATCTTTCCTGATTTGACCGCCAGCACGATGTCGGAGATGCTTTTGTACTGCAGTATCTTTGCGTTTGGATATGTCTTTGCAGCAAAAGTATCATGGACGGAACCGAATAGCACGCCGATTCGTTTGCCATTCAAGTCGGCAGACGATCTAATCTTTTCTTGCTTGTTTGAAGTGTTTTCAGGCTTGTTGCAGCCAGTGAAAAAAACGGTAAGCATAAAAGCTGCTAGCAGAAACCGTACAGCTTTTCCCATTTTACTCTCCCCGGAGAAATCTTATTCTTTGACCAATGCGGCAATACCGCCCGTATAATAATGTTCGGAAAAGAGAATTTTCTTTGCCCGTTCATCTGTAACAGTGATGCAGGCGGCGATCATATCCACCTTGCCGGCCAGCAATGCAGGGATAAGGGAGCCGAATTCCATGTCGATGACTTCAAGCTTCATATCAAGTTTTTGTGCGACACGGCGGGCGATTTCAATATCAAAACCTATTACGTTCTGAGAAGCGTCCATAAATGAAAATGGTTCTGTTATCGCTGCCGTACCAAGCCTCAATACACCCTTGCTCCCGCTTGATTTTATATCAGGCATGGGGGCGGGATTTCCAGTTTTCGGGAGCCAGCGGCGCAACATGTCGTCGTAGCCTCCGTTTTTCCTCAGATCGCTCACCACAAGGTCTATGTCCCGTTTCAGATCCTGTTTGCCAAGCTGGACGGCAAAAGCATAGTTATCGTTGGTAATCATCTCAGTAAGAACCGTAAGTCCGGGGTTTTTTGCAGCAATATTCTTCAAGATTGGTTCGTCATATGCCACAGCGTCCGCTTTGCCGGCTTTAACGGCCAGGGAGGCGTCAATTACGCTGTTGAAATACTTGAACTTTGCATTTGGTAGTTTTGATAGGACAAGCTTGTCGGCGGCGGTTCCTGTCGGAACTGCAAACTCTTTGCCTTCTAGTTGCTGCAACTTCGTGATTTTATCCCTTTTGCCGCAGCCGGAAAAAATGAGAAGGGCGGAGAAAATTAAAACGGTGCCGAATACCTTGAACATATTGCCTGCCATAAAAAAATCGCTCCTTTAACTTAAAGTATTTTTATTTTCATATTTCGTTGAAAGTTAGCCGGAGATGGGCATATATCAAGTGTGGATGTTTTTTAATGGGTGTAAGATAATCTGGGAGCGGCTGGGCTTAGTAACCACACTCCTCCGTGGACGAACCTCAAGATGAGGCATTACAGCTCTGCAATACAATCCATCATATTCTTGTTTTTTTGCACGATTATTTTAAGGAATATTGGTAAGTTTTTGCAAAGCAAAACCTTGCCAATGACTTTTTTCGTGTCATTCGTGTGTTTCGTGGTTGTCCTTTTCTGTGTGAGCTGTGTGTTCTGTGGTCTCACTGTTTTGATTGCGGTTTTGCTGCTCCAGGTCTTCCGAGACTATGCTATTACTTGTTTCCAGACAGAAGGAGTCCATAGGCGAATGCCGTCTTGGCCTGGTTGACCACTACTCCTTCGTTCATCCCGGGAGAAGCGTATTCGGAATATTTATATAGATCGGGCCAATCACCTGAAGGATAAAGGCTCATTGCCGGCCAGTCACCCATCCCCTTTCCACCTTTCGTGCCGGCAACCCATCGGCCTCCGGGGCCCTGGGTCTGCAGGCCTGGAATCAGGCCGTCGGGATTGCTCCACATCAGCAGATTCAATGGACGGGTGACGGACTGTTTTCCAAGTCCCACGGTGAAAGCCATGTTCATCGGATGGCAGCCCAGCGAAAAATCACATGTCTGTTCTATCCAGAAACGGCAGGATTTCCTGACGGCCGGATCTTTTGTGATTGCCATTGTCATGCCAACGAGATCCAGCCATACCGGAAGGCCGCCCGTCCCCCAGGTGTTTGGCGCATGCGGACTTCGCATGTAGCGGTAGGTAGTGGTTTCCGCAGCCTTGCTCCAGCTGTTGAAAGTCCTTTCGAAAGCCTTCCTGATAATATCCTTCATCACCGGATCGGCCTTGTCCGCCAAGGCGTACTCGTAAGAACCCCGTAGCTGATCGTATTTGTTGTAAACGCTCATTTCCGAATCTGCTTTTGAAGAGAATACGGAATGTTTCTTGAAGGCTTCATCAAATCTGGCTTCTCCGGTGGCCCTCAGTAGAACGGCGGCGGCAAAGACATGCATATCATTTTCCTTATCCCCGCCATTTGAGGAAGCCCAATCCCAGGCCTTAAGCGCACGGTCCAGAAAATCCTTGGCATCATTATCCTTCCTCAACCCCTTGAGAATAATCGAGGCCTGCGCCGCTACTGCTGCGAATTCATAAGATCCTGAGACGTCCTTTGCATATGCAAACTCACGGAGCGAATCTGTCTGTGCCAAATCAAACTCTCTCGGGTCACCCTCGCTTTCAATCCCATGCCTGACACCTCCATCTACGTCCTGCAAAGATTTCCACAGGTTCAGTGCCCATAACGCCTCATCAATAATGTCGGGAACCCCATTGCCATTCTCCGGGATCTGAAGCTGACCGTCGCGGAACGCATCCTTGTTCATCTCATAAAGCATGAATAGATTCTCTGCGATCTCCAGATGCGCCCTGGGATTCCAGTCGCCTGCGTCATGATGCCCGCCCACGCAGTCGTGCTTCGTAGTATCGGTTGTCATCTCTGGAAGCTTCTTCCAGGCAACGCTGTCAACGCCCTCCCTTTTGAAGGCGGAATACTCAGTCATATTCCTATGGCATGCCGGACGGTAGACTTTGGATAACGGCGGGAGCAACTCTATTCCACATCTTTGGTGGTAAAGGCCGGACATAACAGTCTTGAAAGTCTCATCATAGACATTCCTGTCAATTTTGAAATCGAAGCTCCTTCCGAGTCCCGGCACGGCAATATAATAGGTACCCGCATCTTTCAGTGATGAAAAATCGATCTGGTAGACATCTTCGTATGAGAGATCCTGCTTGTAGACTGTCTCAGGCCCTTTTACATTTTTCGGATCCGGGGTCAATGTCCCGTTCTGGAGCTTGTAGGTGGCTTTCCTCCTCAACTCGACATTACCGTTTGCGACCGTCTTGTGGGTCTTTGAATCCCTCACTTCAAACTTCGCCGCCATAGAGAAGTCGCATGCGTTCAAGTCGCCCATCCACAAACCTATGTATGCGAATTTCGATTCTGCATCAGGTAGATAGCCTGCCTGGTTGACCTTGATCGCTTGATTAATGGATGTCCTGTCGTCAAAAGCAACCTTGATTAAACTTGTTCCAATAAGGGACGGTGGAGCGTTTTTTCGGTTGAATTCGACACGGTATGTCTTTCCGGCTTTCATGTCCTTATCGAGAAGCAGGAAAAGTTCATGCCTCTGATGGAACAGCCAGGGCCATCTGTCCGGAATATAGAAGTCAAGATGCGATCTGCGCCCGATTTTCGACGGCGCCACCCCGTCTTTAAAATCAGGATCGTCATCCGATACGACTTCAACACCCTGGATATTCTTCAACCTTTCAAGATCTACGCCCGGACCGGTGGAGAGGTTTATGATTCTTGGGGTTATGATGGATACCTTCCTTATGCCATATTCAAATTTGACAGACTCTGCATCTTTTGCGCCTTTTCCGGCAATCCAGATCGCGGAAGTGGTCTGTCCGGTGACAGAAGGTGAATTCACATAAATCCAGTATTTCTTGCCGTCCTTCATCGGACTGGCTTCTGGGAGCAGCGCCTCGACAACGTATCTTTTGAATTTCGTACCATTCCATGCGGAAGGATACTCCATATCTTCCAATGTCACTTTGAGCTCCACCTTTTCAGCCTTCACACCTTGGCGGAAATCAGGATCTTCCTGACTCAGCACCTGGAATGCCGCAGGCTTTTTGACTGCCTCACCGGGATTGAAACCGGGACCATATACAACCTTAGCCCTGGTCGGGGTCAATGCTTCGGCAGAACGGATGCCAGCCCCTTTTTCAAATGCAACCGGCATTTCACCGAATGCGGCCAGCCAGGCCGTTTGGAAGGTGAAAAAACATAGCAGGATTACGAGTGCATTCTTTCCAAACATGTTGAAACTCCCCAGAAGTTAATTTTATTTTTAATTACATCTGCAGTGTCCGGCTTCATCTTGGTGTGTATTCGAAAGTATTTGTCGGAGCATCAAGCGATTTCTTGCTGCGGGTCTTTTGAAGTTCGTTGTCGGGCAAGCGTCGGTTCAGGAAATCCAGTGACAGGTCAATAATCTCACGAGCCTCGTCCGGAGTTGTGGTCCCGACGGTTACCATATCCTGCTCACGTATGGTATTCCATACAAAGGCAAGACCTACTGCCGGGGGAATCTTGCCCGCCGCAAGAGGCTTGATTGTCATCACCGGCTTTTTCGAAGTGCTGATGACGCGCATCACCCAGTCCACTTCAATTTGCATCAGGAAACCCATTGCATTGTAAATCTGGACATAGCTCTCGACATCTGCGTTTTGATTGTCAGCATAAGCGATCGCTTCAGGCATGTGGGTCGACAATCCCGGGATCATCCCGCGTTCACGGATCATCCTGGTGTATTTATCCAGGTCGCGTATAACCATGTCACGCCGGTCGATAAGGGCGTCGGTCACTCCCTGATGCGGGAAGCAAAATGTGGCACCATCCTTTTTGCAGCGGTCAAAGACGCGTTCAGGCTCAAGATCCGAAGGGCCGCCCGGCTTAATGTTAAAATGCGGGGTCATTATTATAATCACCTTCTTGCCGGTCTTCTGTTCAACCGAATCCAAAGCCTCCCTCATAGGCGAATTCATATCGCCTCCCATGATGGCATCGACACCAGCGTCCATGAAAACCTTGAGTATCTCAGCTATGTTCTCAGGAGTCTGATAATTCTTGATAAACCGGTCTTTTGCCGCAGTGGTGTGCGAATAACCTCTAAACCAGTTTGTTCCAATTATCAAACGAGGCAGAGAAACACCGCCCACTACCGTTCTTGGAAAACTCATGATATCTCCTGTTAAAAACTTACTGACCGGAAAATCCCGTATTTTACATCGCGGCCTTGTAGATTGCGATCACATCGGAAAGTTTCGGGATCCTGGGATTTGTAAATCCGCATGCATCCTTCATCGCATTTTTCGCCATGACATCGAAGTCCTTCTCCTTGACATCAAGTCCGGCTAGACCGGAAGGTATTCCCACATCCTTTGAAAGCACCATGATTGCATCCAGAGCATTTTCGGCTGCGTCCCTTGCGGAAAGACCGCTGATATTTTCGCCGAGGGAGACGGCGATGTCGCCGAACCTGTCAACACTCGATACTAGATTGAACCTGCTGACATGCGGGAGGAGGATCGCGTTGCACATCCCGTGCGCCAGGTTGTAGAAGCCGCCAAGCTGATGCGCCATTGCATGGACATAGCCCAGACTTGCATTGTTGAAGGCCATACCAGCCAGATATTCCGCATACGCCATCCTGTCACGCGCTTCCATGTCGTTCCCGTTCGCAACTGCCGGACGTAGATATTGCGAGACCAGCTCTATCGCCTTCAGCGCACATGCATCCGTGACCGGTGTCGCGTTTATGGACACATATGCTTCGACGGCATGGGTCAGTGCGTCCATGCCGGTGCAGGCGGTCAGGAATGGAGGCATACCGCTCATCAGGACGGGATCGTTGATTGCGATGGTAGGGGTTGTCCTCCAGTCGACGATCGCCATCTTGACGTGGCGTGAACTGTCGGTTATGATGCAGAAGCGCGTCATCTCGCTCGCTGTGCCGGCGGTCGTGTTGACCGCTATGAATGGAGGCATCGGCTTTGTCGATTTGTCTACACCCTCATAGTCATGGATCCTTCCTCCATTCGAGGAGACGAGCCCGATCCCCTTGCCGCAGTCGTGGGCGCTTCCGCCGCCAAGGGTGATGATCATGTCACAGGCGTTTTTCCTGTAAACTTCGAGCCCTTCTTCAACATTCTTGTCCGTAGGGTTGGGGACAGTCTTATCAAACACAACCACATCAACGCCGATATCCTTCCTAATCAAATCGGCAATCCGCGCAGTCATTCCGACCTTCGTCATGCCATCATCTGTGACGAGCAGCGGTTTCCTTCCCCCCAATGATTTGATCCTTGAACCAAGCTCCTTGTGGCAACCGATTCCCATAAGTGTCACGCAGGGGATGAAGAATCCGTAGGTCTGTTCCTTGATAAGCATAGGGCCTCCTTTTAATATGGATTATGTTTCGTTTTGATTGGTAAACACATAAATAAATATCCAATATCCAACACGGAACGTAAATTTAATGCATTGAAGTGAACATTCAATCAAAGCGAGCCAATTTCAAAAGCAGTCAGTCCGACACGGCAGAAAAGGCTGTGCGGCGTAACGTATCCCTTAGTGCCTCTGTGGCTTAGTGCGAGAATTTTTTATCGTTTCTTATCAGGCTTCCCCGCGACAAGCTGTCGCCTCATGCAAGACCGTCAACTCTTTTTAACCTTGACTTTTACACTTTACAACAGTAGTTTCCTGCAGAACAGGGATTACATATAATCGTTAGAGGATATATAAACTATGGAAGAAAATAAGTTTTTCAGATTTATTTGGCGTTTTAATGGTTTGCTCATCACGATCACTGGAGTCTTAGCAATTGGGCTCATGGCATTTGTGGGATACAAGTTCGCCAAGGATATGAGTCGTGAAAGAAGCACTCGCAATATAGTAAATGTGCAAGAAGATAATAACCTCAAAGAAAAGTGGAAACTTGGTTATATGTCAGATATAGAAGGTAGCCCATACGTCATGATTCCTTTGAATTCCGACCAAAGCTATGCTCAATCATATTACAGTAAATCATCCTCTTCTGTGCGGAACTATCTTTTTATTAACAGCCAGAACAATGAAAAGCATTGGCTTTTCGAAACTAATCAATATTTAATAGACGATATTGATCTACTTTCGGAAAAAGAGTATAACTCAGACAAAAAAGATGTAAGGGCAATTCTTTATAAAATTGTCAAAAGTGACACTAATAGCGATAAGCGCCTTACGAACGATGATTTACATGCCATAGGATTGTCATTGCCAGACGGAAAAGGCTACAAAGAAATATTGGATGGTGTTGATTTATTTATAGGGCACAGACTTATAGATAAAGATACCTTGCTCGTTGTATTTCAGAGAAAAGGTATCGGATTTTCTGCAAATATTAATTTGTCAGGTTTTGCAATTAGCAATGAAACAGAGTTACCTAAAGTTAGCCCCTAATAAAATTGCTTCTGGCAATCTCTCTCCGCTCGGCGCAAGACCACGAACGGTGACCAATAATTCCTGACTGGCGGACTTGAAAATTCACAGAAGATACATACATTGTAAGTATGATAAATTTTGAATGGGACACAAGCAAGGCCAAGGTCAATCTCCGAAAGCATGGAGTTTCTTTTGGAGATGCCATGACAGCGTTCAGCGACGACTTTGCGCGAATAATCTACGATCCCGACCATTCGAAAAATGAGGATCGCTTTGTTCTGTTGGGAATGTCGGCAACCACCAGATTACTGGTAGTGTGTCATTGTTATAGGGAAAACGACGAAGTTATTCGCATAATTTCGGCACGAAAAGCCGATAAACAAGAAGCCCAACTATATGGGAGGTACAAACCATGAGAAAGTCCTACGATTTTTCAAAATCGAGCCCAAATCCGTATGCCAGGAAACTAAAGAAAAACATCACAATCCGGCTTGGTGTTGATGTGGTTGATTATTTTAAATGCATGTCTGAGCAAGCCGGCATCCCTTACCAAAGTCTCATCAATCTTTATCTGAGAGACTGTGCCCAGAAACACCGCAAGCTGGAAACCAAATGGGCTTCCTGATTATAGGCAGAACAAATCTGCCGCTCCTGACCTGGCAAGGCTGTAGGAGACCATATAGTTCGCTGAAAGAAGAATATTCTTGTATTTGGAAAGCGAACCATAAGATAGATTGAATCGACATTCCCCTTCGGCCCGGGATCTTCGACTTTGATTGATCCGGATTCAAATGATTTTATGATGAGCGAAGCGAATCACATGGAGTGCGGGAATTTATTACCGCCTTGTTCAGAGAAATTCATTTCTCGTTTAGCTTTCGCAAAATGAATTTTGCGACACAAAGCGGTGATGAATCACCGTAGTCCAAGGTCAGGCCGGAGCTCCTGACATAAAGACAAAAATATGAAAAGAGAATTTCTTAGCCATGCCCCATCATCCAACCGCCGCTCCGCGCGGTGTATGACGGCAATCGTTCGGGAAGCAAATAATGAGCAGCCATTAGTAATCCGGCTTCTGCGGTTGCCAGAACCTTACCGTTAAAATCCGAAGAGATATTATCTCACAAAGGCACGAAGCCGCAAAGAATGACTCCTTGACATTATGACGTTATAACGTTATAGTGACGTTAGAAAAAGGAGATACAAGATGAATGTCGCAGTTAAACGGGCAACAATATATTTTGACGTATCGCTTCACCGCGTGTTGCGGATGAAATCTGCTGAAACCTCGCGAAGCATGTCTGAGCTTGTCAACGAAGCCGTATCTACGGCTCTTAATGAGGATCTGGAAGATTTGGAGATATTCAAGAAAAGGGCGGATGAGCCCACTGTTTCGTTTGAATCCGCCTTAAAGGAGCTGAAGCGAAATGGGAAAATATAGAATCGAGCTTAAGAAAAGCGTCCAAAAGGATTTTGAATCAATCCCAAAGAAAGACCTTCAAAGAATCGTACTCGCAATAGAATCATTGGCCGACAATCCGCGCCCGCCTCAATCCAAGAAGCTCTCTGGTCTTGAGCAGTACCGTTTACGGCAGGGAGACTATCGTATTCTCTACTCCATCCAGGATGGGGTGCTGACCGTGTTTGTGGTCGCTGTCGGACATCGGAAAGAAATCTACAGGTGAAGAACAGTCTCCATCCATTCAACGTGGCTGATGGAAAAGCTTCATGTGCAAGCAAAAAAAATAAGTCAAAAATTGACATTAAGTCCACGCTATCGTATATTTATTGACAATAGGTTTAGAAACAATGACATATGAAATAGAATTCAAACCAAGGTCCGTCAAAGACATCAGAAAGGTTCCGAAAGCGGAACTGGAAAATATTTTTGACAAGATTGAAATGATGAAGACAGATTTACATGGAGATGTTAAGAAGCTGACAAATTTCACACCTGAATACAGGTTAAGGGCAGGAAATTACAGAATACTTTTTGAAATTGAAGGCAATAAAATCATAGTTTACAGAATAATCCATAGAAAAAACGCCTATAAATAACAGGAGAATCAAAATGATTTCAATACATCCGAACATACTTGAGAAAGACGGAATCAAGGAATTTGCCGTTCTTCCTTATGATGAATTTCTTAAAATCCGGGAAGAACTTGAAGATTATGAAGATTTAAAACTTCTTAGACAAGCAAAATCAGAAGAAGCAGGTTCCCCTACCATCTCAATCCGTGAAGCAAAGGCATTATTCAAAGTTAAAAGTGCTAACAAGACCATTTCACACTGACCTGAAACCACCTGGCGGCGGTTCAGTCAGGTGAGCATATCGTTAAAATCAAAAAAATATCTGGGCAACCTCTAATCTTTGATTGAAACCCTTACTTTTTCCGGAGCTTTGACCTCGATAATCCTCCTGGCGTTTTCAGTTTTCCACTTTACATGGATCGCTCCTTCGGGATGAGGCCAGCTGCCTTCCGCCCAGGTAACCGAAGACGTTCTGATTTTTATTTCAAGCAGACTGAGGTCCGGCGCGTTTGGGAAATTGATCCCAAGAACGTTTTTTGAAAGATAATAGCCGGGGCTTGCCGACCAGGCGTGGCAATGACTGTCATTCATGCGGCTGTAATATTCCATGCATGTCTTGACCCCCAGGGAGAGCATTGAGCCCCAGCCTTCGGAAATGATCTTCTCCGCAATATCGCAGAGACCAAGGCGATACAGGCCGTCAAGGATGTAGAATGTGAAATGTGGTGAGAAATAAACTCCTTCGCCGGGATCACGTCCGTTCACAAAAAGCGACTTGAAACTGCTTCTGAAATATTTTCTTATATGCGAGTCCTGCTCCTCCGTAGTCGCCCCGGCCCTCACCGCAAGCAGGTTGCAATGGAACGAATGGGTCGTCTTTTCAGGGTCATCGGCGAAGCAATTTTTACCATGATCCCAGAATGATTCTGAAAGTGAGTTCCTGACTTTCTCAAATCTTACCTTCAATTCTTCAGCCGCCACCACGTCTCCAAGCGCAAACGCAATCCTTTCAGCGGATTTCATCGCCGACAGATACATGGCTGTGAAAGCGCAGCTTATACCGGTCACTTTCATATGTCCATTGACAATATGCGGGTCGCCGTGGAATCCTCCATAATGTGCTTTGATGTTATGTTTTTCCGGCCAGTCCGCATCCAGAAGGCCGTCGCTCCTTTCATCGCTGAGCTTATGAAACCATTTGAGATTGGACACTATTTCCGGCCAGTATTTCCCTATTGTCCCGATATCACCGCTGTTCTCGAAATAGTTCCAGTATCCCTCGACCATGTTTAGTGCGAAATCCGCAATGGTATAATTTCCGCTGCTGGGATAGACGGCCCTGAACTTCCCGTCCGGTGCCGGACTCTGACCGAACAGTTCAAGGCATCTGCGCATGAGGTTCTGATCTCCGAAGAAAGCGAGATTGTTGTGATATTGAATTATCGTGTCCCTTCCATACATTCCGCGTTCACGGGTTGTGCAGTCCACATAAACATCTTCCATGTCGGTTCTCTGGGTGCGCCTGCACATCTCCCATATCTGGTTGAGGAGTGGTTCCGAACATTTGAACGTCCCCCTGTCCTCAATCGGATATCCTGCAGAATAGAATTTCAGGGATTTTATCCTGACGTCCCTGCCGGGATTCCTAACCGTCAGGAGCAGATACCGCATACCGCGCGGCTCGTGAAGGCGCTGCTTGAGCGAGTCCTTCGAGCATATGAACCTGTCGGCGGCATGATAGCTGTGGCTCATGTAAAAGAATATCCTGCCGTTGCGCAGCTGTTCGCTGTAGGCAAAATCGACTATCGCATTTTCAACGCCCTCAATTTCTATTTCCGGCCTGACCAGCATCGTGTAACCAAGGTCTATTTCAAGGGAAAACCCGTCGGGGAAATCAGATTTTTTAAAGACATGATCCTTCAGTGCGGAATAATCTGGAGCAGGAAGAGGGTCCCGGTATCTGTTCCAGTCCGATTCGCGTCCGGGATTATTGGCCTTGTCTTTTCTGTCAACCATAATCCAGCCACCTATTTCCTCAAGCTGTTCCTCGGCCGGATAAGGCAGCGGCTTATGTTCAAGGTGTTCGATGAAATCATGTTTCCCTATTACCGGGGAATGCCTTAATGAATATTTTGAATCCTTCTCCTTTGTCGCAGAGACATGGAGGGCTGATTCGGAGGGCAGGGCCATATAGAACGTAAACTCATCAAGGTATGCCCCCACCTTCCCGAAGAAATAGTTCCATCCGGCGTTCAGGTGCATTTTGAAGTCCAAACGCAGGGTCGACTCCACGGACTGCACTGGTTTGTCCAAGAACTTCCCGTTCAGCCAGTGTTCGCCCCAGAACATTCCTGCGGTGACCTCTTGTTCCTTGTCTGAGAATATCCAGGTGCTGAATGCGATAAAATTGCTGTATTGCTCCTTATGGTCCTCGAAGAAATGGAACACCGGAACCTTGAAGGAATAGACATCCTCCTCTTTCCTCAGCGGAAGAAGCCGCAGGATCTTCTCAGGCTGAATTTCCTTTCCGCTCATAAATGGAATGTTCCTGGGCATTAGGGCGCCCCATTTCCACTGGTCGGCAAGCTCCACGGCGTTCTTCCATCTTGAATCGTCGAATCCGGCAATCCTCCATCCCTCAGGATCTTTCGACTGGTCAAATATCACAATAGGGTTCAGGGCAAAGCTCATTTTTGGGGAGGTCCCATCATACGCATAAGATTTCTCAGCCAGCCAGTCACTTGAGTTGGAGTCAAAAGACAGCGTCTCTCCATCTTCAGTTTCAAGTTCGCCCCAGGCGATCATCCCGGCTCCTGCCGGAATGCTCTTGTAGGTTTTGCATCCGAAGTAATTCACAAGCACGGCTATTGAGTTTCTGCCAGGCCTGAGTAGTTTTGCAATATCATGTGAATCGTAGAGTGGAAATCGGGGATCGAAACGGACGGGTCCGAAATTCACATATGTTCCGTTAACATGGAGTTCATAGACCGTGTCGGCGAAAATGTTAATGACAGCCTTTAGTGCGGGGGATCCGCATGTGAAATTCCTTCTGAACATGCAGTACAGGTTCCTGCCATCGCCCCGGCTGTCATACCAGATATATTTTGCGTTTTTCATTATTTATCCATCTTCAGTTCCCAGTCGTCGGTACGGAAGGCTATTGCCGGCAAACCCTCTTTATTGACGAGATTTCCTACTGGATTATTGGCCCAGGCATATCGAACCGAGACCGGTTGCGGCACATCTTTCGAGGTGATCACGATTGTGTCGCCCTTGATGACAGCCGTAGCATTGAAGAACTTCTGGTCGGCGCCGGCCAAGGTGAATGATTTGAGTTCTCCTCCATTATTGGATTGTAAACCACCCCCGACATACTCGAAGCCGAGGACTGCAGCGCCATCTTTGAAGGTCGCCTGTTTCAAGCGCGGGCCGAAGCCGACATCATTTTTATCACCGTATGCGGTGAACAGGGCTGCGTGCAGCAATCGCTCAGCGGCAACCTTCTTGCGCGCCGGATGGATGTCCCAGGCTCCTGCCGGGTCCGGACAGATGTCCAGAACTCCGACCAGATAGGCATTCCTGACCTTGATCATGGTGGCACGCTGTGCGTCACGCAAAGCTGGCCATGGGGAATCCTGCATGCTGTCGACGCGGGTGCCGAAATTGTGCAGTTCGACAAACAGGAAAGGCGCATCCGGAATCTCGAAGACATTCCTCCATTCCTGGATAAGCGCGGGAAAGAGCGACTTGTACTGGTTGGGGCGTTCGGCGTTGTTTTCGCCCTGCCACCACAGGAAACCCTTGGCTGTGAACGGTGCGGCGGGAAGCACCATGCCGTTGAACAGTTTACCATAGCCTGAAGTACGGTCCTCCTTTGGTTTCCTGTCATTGCCGGTCAACGGAGATATTTCGCAGAGCGCTTTGCTCATATGCATTTCGATATCGGTGCCCGGCACAGAAAGATTCAGAACGCCTACCGGGACCTGCAGTTTGAGGAACAGATCACGGGCAAATAAATACGGTACGCCCGGATAAGCCTTGGCGGTTTCAGGAGTGCTTATCTCCCATTTCGTTTTCACGGTGCGTTGCGGAGTTCCGGCCTGCCAGCCGGCTGAATTTTCTCCGGTATTGGCATCCCATATCCGGATCCGGGGGTAGTCGGCGACGGCGATTTCCTTTTGCGCATCCTCGCATTTTGACAGCGGCCACCACATGTTGCTCTGTCCGCCTGCGATCCAGACTTCACCGACCAGGATATCATTTACGACAAGTTCGCCGTTTCCTTTTATTTTCATAGTGAATGGTCCCCCGGCTGGGCCCGAAGGAATACGCATCAGCCATTTCCCATCGGCGTCGGTTTTGGCGGAAACTGTCTGTTCCCGGAAACTCACCTGCACTTCGGTGCCAGCCGTATCCCAGCCCCATATAGCCACTTTGGTGTCACGTTGTAGGATCATATGGTCGCCGATCACCGAGGAAAGTTCGAGGGCATGCACCGTGACAGCCTCCGTACACAGAGCAGCACCCAACAGTAAAGCAATTCTCATAAAGTTAACCATGGTATCCTCCAGGTTTTATTGTGAATAACCTATCATATATATTAATCCACATCAACTTCAGCGTGGACATACATCGGACTTTGACGGTCCAGATTGGGAAGGACATGTATCAGAGAGAGCACTTCGCCTGCTTCACGATTCCAGTGGCAACCCCGGCGGGCGCCCTGCGCAGAACAAATACACCAACGATATGAATGCAACTAATTCTAATATAAGTATATGCACAGCATGGCACTTTCTGCCCCGTGACTGCATCCGTACACAGAGCCGCACCCAACAGCAAAGCAATTCTCATAAAGTTAATCATGGTATTCTCCAGGTTTTATTGTGAATAACCTATCATATATATTAATCCACATCAACTTCAGCGTGGACATACATCGGACTTTGACGGTCCAGATTGGGAAGGACATGTATCAGAGAGAGCACTTCGCCTGCTTCACGATTCCAGTGGCAACCCCGGCGGGCGCCCTGAGCAGAACAAATAAACCAACGATATGAATTCAACTAATTCTAATATAAGTATATGCACAGCATGGCACTTTCTGCCCCTAAGTATATGCACAGCATGGCACTTTCTGCCCCAGAAGACGCGGGCCTGCTCGTTGCACCAGGCGTAACCACTGGCGACCAAATCCTCCTCGACGAGGTTGCGATTGGTGGCCAGCTTGGCTCCCATCGCCTTGTGGTAGTACCCCGCCCAAGGCAACTGACCGACAATATAATCCGCCAGCTTACGGACTCTGCCGGTCTCGTCCTTGACGCCGCAGAGCAGCCTGCAGGCAATCCCCTCCAGGACTGGACGACTCCCGGAGGTGTACACCAGCCTGCCCGACGTGTACTTGTCGTAGATGAATTCCAACGGCACATCAGCCAGGCTGATGTAGTTCAGCGAGTGTTCCAGGTCGATCGAGCCGACCGGAGGAATTGGCCGCGAGTCAATTGTGCGCATGTTCCGTTCTCCGTGATATAGTGATTTCACCTCAAAGGATATCCAGCTCAAAAACCGTCAGGCTGGCGGGGGGAAGGGTAAGACGCCCGTCCATTTCGACCTCTTCCGACAAGATGCCCACCCGATCCGGCTCTTCCAGCGTGTTTGCCGCCAGCAGGCCGCCCTTCGAGAAAAGTGAACGCTTCATAGCCCGCCCGGGCTTCGGCGATATCCCCCAAAACGAGAAATCAACGTCGAGCGCCTCGTCCTCGAGCTTCTGGACGACCGACAACGTCAGTTTCCGGCGTCCTTCATCAATGCTGGCCAAGACGTCCAACGCTGGGACATTGCTGAAATGCAGCAGTGACGGCACGGTCTCGTCCTGCGCCTTTTCCGGTGAAACAATTCCGCAGAAAAAACGCTCATGCTTCGCGCTGAAGACGGGACCTTCGGCGACCGTGCGCAGCAACTGTCCGCCACGATGCGCGTCCTGGATCAGTTTCTGCGCATGCCAGATCGTCTGCCGCGCCATCCTCCGGGCGTCTGTGAAAATCAGCCCCAGCGTATTGACGGCAAGCGACAGATTCGCCATTTTCACCGTATCGGAATTCCTCAGGATGGTGTGCAGGAGCGACGCCACGGTCAAGGCGTCGGCGTAGTTGTATATCTCCTCGAGGTCACCGATTTCCCCATGGGAGGAGCGGTACCAGACATTCCATTCGTCCAGGGCTATGCCGGGACGCCGTTTCGATCCGAGATGGCGGTCCCGCGTCTCGTCGATGTTCGCGTTCGTCTGCCCGATCATCTCCTGGCAGACCAGGCTTGCCGCCATGGAGTCTTTGAAGACGGGTCTTCCGAAATAGTTGTGGATGGAGATCAAGTCCGCGCAGTCATGCAGTCCTTCGAGCACGGTCCGATCCCAGCGCGGGTCGGCGCGGCCGCAACCGCAGGCGATGGTGACGATCCCCGGATCGACCCATTTCATGTTGTGGATCGCCTCTCGGCACCACCGCGCGTATTCGTCGGCTGTCTTCTGTCCCGGCTGCCAGTCTCCGTGGATCTCGTTGCCCAGGCCGAAGTATTTGACGCCATACGGCTCCTCGCGTCCATGGGAACGCCGCAGCTCCGCCCATTTGGTCTTCCTGGTCCCGTTCAGGTATTCGACGAGATTGGCGGCGTCCTCAGGGGACTGGGTATGGGCGTTGACGGTGAGGTACAATTCGGCGCCAAGCTCCTGGCAGAGTGCCCAGGCCTCGGGAATCCCGAACGACGTGCTTTGGGCACCCCCGGCACGCCTGAAGAGTTTGGCGCGGGGACGCTCCGAAACGGGGCCGACAAGCTCCTGCCAGTCGAAGTAGGCGGCCGCGCATCCGCCCGGATAGCGCAGATATCCGGGATGAAGCTCCCTGATGGCCTCGATGACGTCCGGACGCAGTCCGTCCGCCCTGGACAGGGAGCTCTCCGGGTCATAGAGGCCGTTGTTGACGCAGCGCCCGGCCAGTTCGATAAACTGCCCGAAAAGCATGTTGGTGACCGGCTCACCGACCGGACCGCCGATGACCAGAAGATTCGCCCGAAGTGGTTTGCCTGTCATGTCTCACTCCCCTTTCCGCGGCTGGCCGCGCATAATGCTTTTAAACGATTTATAGGGCAGCATGATCGAGGAGAGGTTGTTCCTCACCCGGCTGTATCCATCCGGGCCGATGCACTCCCAGATGCTGTGCGCCTGGAAATCGCACGCCAGCTCGATCAAAAACGCCAGCCCCGTCCCGGGCTCCATCGATTCCAGCAGCTCGGCGTACCAGCCGGAAGCGGTCGCCCAGTAAGCGCCGTTCTGGAAACAGCCGGGCCGCTGCAGCGGCTCGAGTCCCGGGCCGGGGGTCACCCGCTGCCACGACTCCGGGACTGGCAGGTGCCGGACCTGGTTGCGGAAGAGAATCCGCTCGCGGTTCGCCGCGCACCAGCCCCCGATCCGCTGCCGGCGCGCCGCGTCCGCCACGCCGAGCACGCAGGCATAGAGCGAGCCCCACACGTCGACCTGGCGGCAATCGACCGAGGCGGCCAGATACATTCCGTCCGGTTCGGACCAGAGCAGGTCCAGGCTCCGCGCCAGCCTGCTCCGGCTTTCCTCGGCGGTGGCCGCCACCGCGCCGTCGCCCAGACGCCCGGCAAAGCCCCGTAGGCTCTGCCAGGCCTCGAAGAGCAGGAGCGAACTAAAGAGCTCGCGACCGGTTTTCGCAATCGTGTCGGTGAACCCATAGGCGGTATGCGGCTGCGCGGGATCCACCCAGGCCAGCCCCGTCCCGGGCTCGGTCGGCACCGCCGCGAGCGCTTTCACCAGGCGCGGGAGGTGCAGGCGCAGGAAATCCAGGTCCGCTTCCTGCTCAAGGTAAGCCGCCATTAGCTTGACCAGGAACGGCCCGCTGTCCACGGCCGGCAGCGGCCCGTGGCAGACGTAGCTCGGACGGCCGTCGGCCTTGATTTGCTCCGGGGCCGTCCCGTCTTCCCGGCAATGTGCGAGAAAGAGCGCAAGCAGCGCACGCGTCTCGGCGGCCGGAATGAACTCCGGTGCCGCTTCCACCATGTAGGTGAAATCGCGCAGGTAGCAGTTGGGATAGGCCTCGCCGCCAGCCGCAGGATAGTAGGCCGTGAGCTCTTCCCGGAAGACGAATCGGGCCGCCGCCAGCCCTGTCCGCGCCTCATTCTGAAGCCACAGGAACTCCGGCGGGGGCGGCTGGACATGGATTGGCACGGTGGTCTCATTCGCCAAGGGCAGGAGATGCTCCCGGTACAACGAAGCCACCGCCGCCGGGTCTTCTGTCTCCGCCGTGCTGCACATCACGTTGAGCCAGCCATCGTAGCCGGCCCGACGTAACGCCGCAAGGGTGGATTGGAAGTCCAATCCCTGGGGATGGCCGGGCGGTGCGGGAATCCAGATTTTGCCGCCCACGCGCAGCGAACCGACTGTCTCGGTAACAGCAGGACGGAAGTTCTGCAGGTTGACCAATTCGATATACGGTCCGAGACGGGCGATTGAACCGGCGAGATCCTGTTCGCCTGCCAGGAACAGGTGAATAGGGTCAAACAATAAACATACGTTCGGATGCTGGATGGCCTGCAAGATTGCAAGGCACTTGTCGGTCGAGTCGCAGAGCGTGTCGGTGTGAACGTGCACCGCGGGTAGAAAGTGCCATGCTGGGCATCTACTTATATTAGAATAAGTTGCATTCATATCTTTGGTGTATCTGTTCTGCGTGAAACAGCAGTGTTAGTCTTCCTGAGCTGACAAAGACGAGGCTGGAAGTTATCCGGACTTTTTTCCCAGCTCTATTCTCAGGAGGCACAAGCGGCTTACAGACAGGTGGTTCGGCTCTCATCCACAATCAATCCCCTCCCACAGCAGAAGTTCACCACAATTATAATATATGCTCCACCTCCGCCAGAAGTCGGGATTGGGGATGATTGGAACTTCAACTCTGCTTAGGACTTGAAGGAATGTAACGAATAATCTGCACATTGCCTTACTGGAAAGATGCCCCCTACGGCCACACCAGATCCGGACGCTCCGGACGGGGTTTCAGATGTTACGCATACTCGCGTGGATTATTTTATCCTGTCCCAGAAATCCCGGTCTTGAGAATATTTCCTGCATATATGCGCATAGGGTTCCTGGAAAGCGTCCTAAGCGTCAGCTGGAAACATTAAGAGAATCCGGTGACTGCTTCAACCCAGGACTGGGGATGATTAAAACTTCTGGACAAAGTTGCCTGGAAGTTAAATAAACAGGGTCAGAATTCCTTTGTTTGGCGCAGGTCTGACTGTGTTCTTATTCATACGGGTGGATGCGTCTGTCATATTTATCTTTCAGTTCCCACCATCGGCTTTAGCACGGTGCAAAATGAACTCCTTGGTTTTTTCAATATTCTGCCTTAGAATGTTTCTGTATTTGCTTTGGACACTACCGGCAAGTGATTCAATTCCCTCCATGCTGATATGCCCTCTGGAAACTGCAGTGGAGACAAAGTCATAGTCTTTTGGCCTTCCGAAGCAAAGCTTGTTTATACAAACGTCCGGAAGCGAAAGGCATAGAACTTCATATTCTTCTTCGCGGAGCCCGCCTTTGACTTTGTAAGGGATGAGACGGTCTCTCCATCCTTCGGTCAGCATATGCCTTTCAATGTCCTCAAGCGCGTGGGCGTATATTCCGTATCTGTCGAAATATTCTGACTTCTCCCCGATGCTGCATTCAATGGATTCCACATCGGAAATATTTTCCGGGAATATATCCACTTCATCAGACATCTCAACAATTTCAGGTATGTTGTCTGACTGTGTGGACGCAAAAAACGCCTGGCTTCCAATAATGATAAGCTTGCTCTTGGATTCCCTGGAGGCCTTCAGAAGAATATCGTTGAACTGCTGTCTTCTCATGTTTTTACTGCGGAGAATTTTTTGTCGATCCGTTTACGGAGTTCCATTGGCAGGGTGTTTCTGAAAGGTGTATTCTGCTGGAGCTGTGTCGCTCTTCCGTCGGTGGATGAAGCAAGATAGTGGCGGATGGTTTTCCAGTCTCCGGCAGTGATTATTTTCTCCCAGTTGTCATAAAGCATGCTTCTTGTGCCATTTGCTCTCCATCTGCGGATGTTTGTCAGGGCAATATCAAGGCCTCTCCTTTTAGGATCGGTCTCGATGCGCCTTGCCACAATCCGGTTCAAAGCCAAATTTATCCTGTCTATCTGCCCGTGTGTCATTGTGTCCGCCTTTCGCCTTTAAAGTATCACAAGCAAGGTAAATATCAAAAAACATATGAAGATTAGGCCGGTAACCCGTCCATCTAATGCCTTCCTGTAAATTCCAAGGTAGAAAGGGTAGAAAGTGCCATGCTGGGCATCTACTTATATTAGAATAAGTTGCATTCATATCTTTGGTGTATCTGTTCTGCGTGAAACAGCAGTGTTAGTCTTCCAGAGCTGACCTACATTTTACTTTTTAAGGTAGCAAAATTTACCGGGAGGCCGATGTTTCTAGGAGGAAGCGTTGAAAACCCAATTTCTTCAGAGATATTAAATTAGCCTGAGGTTGTTCTCAAGGTTGTTTTTTATCCTCATTATTCTCTGTGAAGACAGTTCCGCGTCTTCCATTGCAGGGCTGGAGGAGCTGTAACTGGTCTTGGAATATATGAAGAAGATTCCGAGCACGTCCTTGCTCAGGTTGTAATCTATCATTTTAAGGGAGACCCCGTAATTGAAGAGCTCCATGTTTTTCTCCCTTTTTAGTCCTGATATTTCAAGGAGTTCACGTGTCAGCTTATAGCAGATATTTATGCGTTCTCCTGGATTTTCCAAGGGGAAGTTTTCGATTTCATGGAGCATTTCCAGGCATTTCCTGAGCCTTCTCCTGCGGTTTGCAAATGATCTGACCCTCAACAGAAAGCGGTATGAGATGAACATGACAAGCAAAATCAATTGGATGGTCAGCCCTTGGAAACTGAAGAAACGGTAGGCAAAAGATTTGATTCCAGCCATAAAATAGTTCAGCATTGCAAATGCGTTGTTTTTCATGTCATTGACTTTATTCTTCAGTTTCTTGATTTGCTTGTTCTCCTCCAAAGTCGTGTTGTAGGGGTTTTCTCCGGTCAATTTATTTATTGTGCTCTTCAGTTCCGATTCGGAGGTGGGGATGTTGACGGCTATTTTCTGCATGACTGTCGGAGCGTAGACATCCTTTTTTTTGCTTACAGGCGCTTTGATTTTCTCGGCAAACGAATCCCTGGTATTTTTTGTTATTTCGGGAGGGGTGACTTTCCATTCGTCACTGAACGGATCCTCCAGTGCGCCTATTATCAGGGGGGTTGTCCTTGAAGTTATTTCACCGGGCGGAGTTGCATCGAAAGTCAGCCAGCCTTTGCCTTCTATGAAGAGCTGTGTCCATGCATGGGCGTGATATTCATATACTTCGAAAGTTCCGTTGAGGATATTGTAATTCCCGGGTGAAAAACCTGTTGCGAGCCTTGAGGGTATGCCGTTGATACGAGCCAGAACCGCGAGTGAATTTGCAAAATACTGGCAGTTCCCCTCCTTCAGTTCAAAGATGAAATAATCGGATACTTCCTTTCCTTCTGGAGTCTTCCCCGCATCCATCCTGTATTTGAAATTCTCTCTGAGGTAATCCCTCAGCAGAATGGCTTTTTTATAATTGTCCTTTTCCCCGGCGGTTATTTTTGCGGAGAGCTTCTGAAGTCTTTCCGATACGATGTTCTTGGGGAGAGCCGTATAATGTTTCGGCGCCAGTTTTTCAAACCACAGGTCAGCAGGCTTAAAACCGGGGATAGTATTGTCGGATGTGAAATTAACGGAAACAACATTATATGAGAAAGAACCGGGCATTGCCTCCTTGTTGATGATCCTGCTGTTATAAAATGTATTCTCGGTCTTTAAGCCGGAACCCAGCTGGAATTCGAAATATTTAGGTATGAACGCCGCGTACAGGGTTGGAGATATGTTTTTATTGATGAAGAAACTCTGGGTGTAGCTGCCTCTCGAAAAATCAAAAGCGTTATTCTTGATTTTCTGGGTTCTCATTTCCTTGCCTGCCGTCCACTTATATCCGTCATATCCGTCATAAAGTGCGGCAAGCCAGTAGGTTTTAACCGGGGATTTGACCCTGAATACAAGATCGTCTCCGGGAGGGCCTCCACCGCTGCCGTCGCCGTTTACACTGTCCTCTGGACTGTTTATATCCGGAGATACGGATACGGTCTTCCCGGAAGCCTTGGGTTTGACGGGGGAATCCACGAATGCATTTCCGCTCTCCGAGGGCCTTTTAATCTGTGATTTGAACCAGTTGTCATATTCCGGAGGAAGATAGTTGATGTTATTGTTCATTGTTGACGAAGATACGAAACCGAATCCGGTTTTTGAAGGGGAGGGGAAAAAGGTGCAGAAATAAATCCACAGTATGACTGCCATGGCGAAGTGAAGCAGGAAATAATTCCAGTTTTTCCAAATGGGATTGGCTGAGAATTTTATGGAATGGTCTCCCGCCAGGGAGATGGGCCTGGATGAATAGACGAAGGCGAGGCCTGTTAGGAAAGCGAAAGGCAGAATGTATATGAAAACACTTCTTGGGAAGACCGAGCCGCAGGTCAGTAATATTGTGCCGATAAGGCACTGTATCCCGTAGTCTTTCATGTTCAGCGTAAATCCGAAACTTAGTCCGGCTATGCATAGGAACTCAATTAGAAATATCTCCACGGTTATGTGTGATGATATCCTGTATACTGCCCAGACTACCGCAATGCAGAGGATTACGATCTGTGTTATTTTCCTCCATGGGGCGCTGATTATCCGCGGGCTTACGAATATTGACGAAGCCGATATTGCGGCGAAAACAATCAGCAGGTGGGCGAGCATCGGATTTCCGCACTGCCAGATTGACGAAACAGACGCAAGTGCGAAGAAAAGGGAGCTTAAGAGGTGTACGGCAACCTTTCCTGATGAAAAATGATTTCCGTTTTTTGGATTTTCAGTCATATGTCAGGACCTGCGCAACATTTGAATTAAAGTTTAAAACCGTAGGTCTTACGGCGGTATATCCGGAAAACGCTCTTGATTTATCCGACTTGGATGGAGCCAGTTCGACGAAATTTTCCAATGGCGCACAAAGCCATCTTATATCTACACCCCTTGAGAGCATGAAATCGAAGTGGTCGGAAAGTTTTGAATTTTCCGAAAGGGTCAGGCAGTAGAGGATGGAGTTGGGAGGGACAGCATTTTCCGCGGTATCCATAAGGCTGTCAAGACTCGTTCCAGACGGTTCAATGGTTGACAGCAGGTCCATGATCTCCCTTTTCAACCCGATTCCGGTTCCGTTCAGGATTACAGTTTCCCCTGTTTTCCCGTTTTGGGATATGAAAATGATACGGCAGTACATCCCGCAAGCATAGTTGCAGATTGACGCAGCGGTTTTTACCAGATACTCATAATTGTTTTTCAAAGGGTTGAAGAATCCAGCCTTCTTCTTCTCGCCGTCAAGGAGGACGACCAGTGTCAGTGATGAATGGGACTCGAATTCGCGGACCATGAGTTTCCCCTGCCTGGCAGTGCTTTTCCAGTCTATGAACCTCATGCTGTCGGAGCGACGGTATTCCCTGATACCGAAAAACTCCTCTCCGATTCCCGAAATGCCGATGGGGCGGCCGGTGGTCGAAGCCTGAATCTTGTTTTTTATGAACAACGGCATCCATGAGACATTCTGCGTTTCGGGATAGACGGTTATCTCCTCCGGGATCCTGAATGTCCTGGCCCGCCGGAACAACCCTGCCGGATCCCCTCCTACGACATGTATTTTTTCGAGCTTGTAGGAACCCCTCTTCACGGCATTGAATTCCCTGTTGAGCAGCCTTGTCTCCCCTGGTTTTAGGGCTTCAACGGATATGTTCCCGTAGTTGCTTTCGGTGAAAAGAAGTTTTTCGCGTATAACAAACGATTGCCTGGTCAGTCTGCTCCTGTTCCTTATAAATACTGGAAGAGTTATTGTTTCACCCGAACAGCAGTCGGAACCGGGACCACGCCAGACATCTATTTTCCTTATTGAAAGAATGGACATGATGAAACTCGCCGCAAGCACCGCTGAAAAACCTGCGGCAGTTATGCTGGCCGCCAAATTGATATTTGCAAGCGAAACCCCCAGTGAGGCTATGCAGAGGAAGATCATTATCTTTCCCCTGGCGGTGGGTGCAAATGGAAGCATTTTTATCTCTCAGTTCTATTTTTAAGCGTTCGCCAAAGCTAAATTTCCAGTTCAGGAAGTCAGAATACAGGAGTCAGGATTCAGAATAAAAAACTCAAATTATTCTAGATGGGATAATCTTCTGTTTTTGAAATTATCCTGACTACTGTCTCCTCCTTTGAAACTTGCCTTGAAAGTATGTTGGGCTTTAGCCCGACAAGATGGCGGTCTAAAGAGCCGCCCTACTTATTTGGCAAATGTTTCTTATTGATAAAACTGCGGCCACCGCAGTAGGCCGCTGAATTCTGAATTCCTTTGAGCTTCAGATCGGTTACCATCACTCCAGCTTCTTATCCTCTTCCGGGACAGGTATTTTTTCGAGTATGTCCTTCAGGACGTCAAATGTGTTTTTGAATTCCCCCTGCGAGCGGAGCTTCATCGAGATCCTGTGACCGAGAACCACCGGAACAAGCTCTCTTATATCACGCGGAATCACATACCGCCTTGAGTAATAGGCGGCAATGCTCTGTCCAGCCCTCATAAGTGCGAGAGACGCCCTGGGACTGCAACCGGTTGCCAGGGAGGGATGCTTCCTGGTGGCATCGGCAATGTTGAGAATATAATCTTTTATGGGCTCGGAAACATGAACCTGCCTGACAAGGGAATGGCACTGGAGTATTTCAGTTGCTTTGACGACATATGAAATTTCATTTATCGGGTGCTGCTTCATCTGGGAGGTCAGAATTTGTTTTTCAGCTTCCTTTTCAGGATATCCAATTGATATTCTCATCAGGAAACGGTCCAATTGCGGCTCGGGCAGCGGGTAAGTTCCATGGTAATCAGAAGGGTTCTGGGTTGCTATGACGAAAAATGGTTTTGGCAGGACGTGAGGTTTGCCGTCGATGGTTATTGTCGAGTCGGACATGCATTCGAGCAGGCTGGACTGGGTTCTCGGTGTTGTCCTGTTGATTTCGTCCGCGAGGATTATGTTGCCGAAGACCGGTCCCGGAAGAAAATTGAATTCTGCTTTATTCGAATCATAGACATTTATTCCAGTAATGTCCGAAGGAAGCATGTCCGGGGTGAACTGTATCCGCTTGTAGGTCCCCTGGATTGACTTTGCCAGAGCCTGTGCAATTATGCTTTTGCCGACTCCGGGAATGTCTTCAATCAGAAGATGACCGTCGGCGAAAAGACATACGATCACGTTCCTTATCACTTCATCTTTGCCTTTGAAAACCCTTTTGATGTTTGCCTCAAGCCTTTTTGTCATCAGGGACATGAAGTCGGGAGTGTAATATTCCGAAGTCCTCATCCCGCTTTTCCTCGGGAACTCAATCATGTCCAAACCAGAGGTTGAATCGGTATTATTGAAAACAATGACGTTCCCGCCGATCTGGACGACATCCAGATGCTTAAGTTCATGTTTGCCGTCAATGGGCGACGAATTTACGAAAGTCCCGTTCGAACTGTCCAGGTCTTCAATAGAGACACGTGAGCCATCGACGACTATCCGAGAGTGTCTTCTGGACACGTCTCCGGAGTCCAAGGCAAGATCGCAGGTGAGATCACGTCCTATGATGAATTCACCGTTCTTGAGCTTTATTACCGAACTTTTATCATAACCCTTCTGAACATTTAACGTTAGCATTTGAAGTAAAATCCCTGTTTTAGTGTCACTTGTTCTAATTCCTGATGTCCGGATATCCGACAGTCTGTGCGAGTATGATTTTTTTACCTTCAGTCAATTTCAGCGCTTCTGCAAGCGCTTTCTTGTCCCCGATCAAACCGCGGACCACTGTCGCCAGTCCTTCCGATGCGCAGAAAAGATAGATGTTCTGGCTGATGAATCCGGTGTCGGCGCCGGCATAAAGGAGCTGGTCTTCCGGAGATGTACCTTTCATCTTGGTGGTATCTGCCACAAAAACCAGGTTTACGGGGGCCGTGAATACGAAGTCCTGGGTGCCGGTCATTTTACGCAGGTCCTGTTTCACAACGGCTTTCAAAATATTTTCCTTTGCATCGAAAAGAAATGTTCCTTCTTCAAGGACGACATATATGTCAATTTCCTGCCAGTTCCTGGTTGAAGGGGCCGTGCGTTTGCCGGAGTTTGCGCGGTTTATGCCGTCCGCTGCCCAGAGCAGGTCGGAGATGAGCTGGAGAGGCAGTTTTTTCGGGCTGTAGGCGCGGGAGGTCTGGCGCTCCTTGAGGGCCTGCATAAGGGGCTTGCCCCCATCGGTTTTTGGGGCTGGCAGGGAAATATCCTTGAGTTCCTGGGCTCCTGCGAAATACGCGACCGACAACAGCATTACCGCTATGGAAAACAGATTCACTTTCATGACTTTACCTCCTATGTTTGTTTTTTCAGAAAAACAATTTCTTTGTTTTTCTGAAAAAATATCATTGAATTCCAATAAAAATATTTTCCTGGGAAAATATTTGTGGGTTCCCCTTATTTCAGGATCAAGACCGAAACCATGTCATCGGTGAAATAACGGACAATAAAAGTTTTATTTGCTGACTCAGGAACTTTCATTTTTTCGTTGGCAGCATAATTCAGTAGGCCTGTTGAATTCAAATCACCGATTAACAAATTCCTTTCATTTGCAATATCCAGACTACGCCGGCCTTCAGTTTTACCGGATGCGCCAAGATAAAGTGCATTTCCATCGGCATCAACCAGATCGGTTTTCCAGAAACGAACACAATGCCTTTTCGGACGTGTGTTTTCGGTGATCTTTTCAAAGGCGAAATCATTTGTATCGTTCAACCAGAAGATAGGAGTGATGGGAGCTGACTCATAATACCTTCCTCCGGCTGCGAAAAATGCCATTCTTAAAAAATTCCTGGCAGATGGCTGGTCTGGAATCTTCCATCCACCCTTTATGAAGGCATCTTGGAATTTCCGATCATTTTTGGCCCAGACCATATATGATATTGGTTCATGTTTCCTTCCGGTAAGTCCTACCGTATGGATCGGCCATTTATTGAAGGAAAAAATTCCCTGAGGAGATATTTTCGAAGTCAAAACCCGGTTGGACTCCATCTCTCTTCCCTTGATTTTTTCAGGCTTGTATATGTAGGTGCCATAGAAAATGAAAAAAAGGATCGGAGCGGAGATGAAAAGATAAGTCAGTATTCTCTTTTGCCCGTTCTCCATTAGAAAATATGGGTTCTTTCCTCTTCTGCCTCTCTGCAAAACCCATTCAAAAATGGCGATACCTGTGAGAAGGCAGATTCCTCCGATCAAATATCCGCCCAGGACATCACTGAAATAATTGATGCCAAGGTAAAGTTGGCTGAAGCCTATAAGGGCCACCAGCAGAAGGGTGGTAAAAATTGTCCATATTGAGAGGCGAGGACGCCCCTTCAGAAGGATGTGCACGATAAAGTAAGCTATGAATCCGTAGAGCAATACGGCGAGAGCGGAATATTCGCTTGGGAAAGAATATGTTTTATCAAAATATGCGGGAATGACACCTGTGGGCCGAGATCTCATCAGGTTTTCCCTCATAATCAAAACGATACCCTCACAGACCGCCAGCATTGCAATAAATGGCCATATCATGTGGCGGCGGTTCCATATGAGCATGCTGGAAATCAGGGCCAATGCCGCTAAAATTACGATTTGAAATTTACAGAGCAGTGAAATCCACAGTGAAATCCTGACCAGTGAAGCATCCCTGAAGAAAAGAAGGAAAAGAGCTACCCTTTCATCAAATCTCGTCACTGGATCGGCATCAAGTATCCAATGTGACAGGAATATGAACATGACAATGAAAGCCGAAGCAGTTATGGCCATAAGGGTAAGTGGCCAACCCGAAAAGACCCTCTTTCCAAATCGACCGCCTATGAAACTGGAAACTCCGGGATAACGGTTTATGAATTTCTGCACCCATCGAGTGCCCAGGAAATCATCAGTGCATGACTGGATCGTTCTGCCTATGAACAATAGTGAAGGGGAGAAAGCTTTTGCTAGAAGCCAGAACAAGATGCCGACAACCACAAGAATCACAAGGATGACTGAGATCCTGGCAGACCAAGCCTCGATCAGCTTGAATGCACTCCCGAAAAAATAACCTATATATATATGGGAAACACCCCAGATGACTCCGCTCAAGACATTCCAGAATATGAAGACCTTGTAATTCATTCTGGATAAACCTGCTGCGAATGGGATCATGGGCCGGATTATTCCAATAAACCTGCCGAGAAAGATGCTCTTGTCGCCGTGCTTGAAAAAGAATTTCTGACCCATGTCGAGATGTCTGGCTTTAAGGAACCTGTTTTCCTGCTTGAACAAGTGGGTTCCCTTTGAACCCAGCCAATAGCTCGCGCTGTCACCAAGTACCGCACCCAGCACGGTGACGGAAATAAGGACATATATGTTCAAATAGCCGCGCGCGCACATGAAGCCGAGAAGTACAATGGCGGTTGACCCGGGTATGAAACCGCCCACAATGGCAAGGGACTCCAGAAAGGCCAGGGAAAAAGCCAGGACATAGCCCCAGACCCCGAAACTTTCCGTAGCTTTTAAAAGTTGATGAATAAAATCCATACCAGAAATAAACCCCGGAATATTAACGAATTAAGTATAGTAACTTATTTTAAAAGCCTCAAAATTCCAATCCGATACGTATTTGATAATTTTCCGGAAGCGGAAAATTAATCATGGGATATTCAGAAGTTTGCGAACTTCGCAGGCAATACTGTGCTGAACAGAAGCGCTTGAAAAGAGATTTTTTGTCAGACCCATGGCAAGTTTATATTCCGGATCTGCGAAACCAACCGAACCGCCATGCCCGCCATGCCCAAAAGCCGTATATCGGTCGCCCATTATTGAACCCTTGTCCCCAAGGATGTAACCGAGGGTCTTTCCTATATAAGTATCGTCTTTCAGCTTCTGTCTTTCGGTGGCTGTTTTCATGCGTTTCGGAGGCAGAAGTTCAATTCCATCAACTCCTCCCGGGACTAGGGCCGCGTAATGGCGGGCAACCGCCCTGGCGCTCATAATTCCGTTGCTTGCGGGACCACATGAGCGACGCCCCTCAGCCCTGTTCATCCATGCGTAAAGCGGGCACATCCACGCCGGTATCGGCTGCGGTTCTACGACGTTCAAAGTATCCTTGTTGAATGAAGTATCCTCTAAAATAGCGATCCTGGATTCAAATTTTTCCAGAATTCCGACATACATGTCTTTGATTTTGAGAGGTCGGCAGATTTCGTCATCCATTATCTTGGAAAAAGACCGGCCATCGACCCGACGCGCGACTTCGCCTACAAGCCAGCCATAGGTTATTGCGTGATATTCCATTTTTGTGCCGGGTTCGAACACAGGTTTAAGTTTTGCCATTTCCATGCACATCTTATCCCAGTTCATAAAGTCTTTTGGGCCCATTCCAACCGGCATGTTGGGGAGTCCGGCTGTGTGTGTCAACGCCTGGCGAAGCGTTATATTCTCTTTGCCGTTCACCCCGAATTCCGGCCAGTAATCTGCGATTTTCGCATCATAATTCAGTTTTCCCTGCTCGGCAAGTATATGGATCACCGTGGCGGCAATGCCCTTGGTTGTGGAAAATACCGGGAACATGGTGTCTCCGTCAACAGGCTTAACTTTTGCAGCATCTGCAATTCCGGCCCAGGCGTCAACTACGAGTTCCCCTTGAAAATAAACAGCCACCTGAATGCCTCTTTCCTTGCCTTCATTGACAGCCTCATCCAGTTTTTCCTGTATTTTCTTCTGAATATTTTTCATTATATGATTATTTCCTTTTTGAAAGCTTCTGCAAGAGTGGATAAAGCGATTCGGCCATGCGCATGAATCCCAGATCGCTCGGATGGCTTGAGTCCAGGGATCCTTCGCTATCGTTTCCGAAGAGGCTGAGCCCTTTGATGTAATATAGATTCTTAATGCCGCCCTTCTTGAGTTTTTCATAAACCTTATTGTAGGCTTTCCACTTTTCCTTGTGTTCCGCCAGTTGGACCGGTTTGATCCAAACATTTGTAAGGGGACGATCTTCAACCATTACAATCGGTGTGGACGGATGCGCCTTGCGAATGATGCTGATGAACTCTTCGGTGCGTTCCCTTACCATAGGCGAATCCATGTTCGGAAGAGCGTCAAGGATAAAAATTTTCGCATCAAGTTCAGCCACCAGGTCTGCAAGTGATGATTCCATTTTGGCCCTCCCGGAGAAACCGAGATTTATTACAGGCATGTCGAGCCATCTTCCCAGTATTGAGGGGTGGACCATTCCCGGATGTGATGCGTAGGCACCATGCACAATTGATGTTCCATAAAACACCAGAGGCTTTTCGGAACGTGGCGGGATAGCCCTGAACTTCGCGCCTTCCGGCACCCCAATCTCAAGCTTTTCCACAGGATTCCGCAGTGGAAGATAGATGATAAACCTGCGTTTGACAGGCTTCATCCCGTTAATGAGGCACTGTTCAGGATTGCGATCCTTGACCAAATGACCCGCTCCGACCCAGCGCCATTTGCCGCCGAAATCAGTGTAAAGATCGACACCGCTGCAACCGGCTGCCGGAAAATTAAGTTCGCCGATCTGGTCGGAAGATAATTTCCATCTGGCATGGATTTCGGGCGCATCCGTTTCAAACAACGCGGCCATTCCGGTGGCGCTACGGCTTAAATTCCAAACAGGCTCTGGAACAGTTTTTTCAGCCTTAGCCGGAAGCCGGTCGAAGTATTTGACAGTATCATTCCAGCCTTTTCCCTCAACACCCCAATCCTGTATGTCATGCCATTTAATCATTTGAAACTTTTCCTTTCATGCGAATTTCGCAGTTAAATATGATGCAGCAAAAAGCAAGTTGTAAAAATCTCCTTTTGCGTAACCGTTAATCTTATATTTTCTGTAATCTTTGAGCTTGCTTTGAGTAGGCCAGCGCTCGATGAGCGCGGCTTCCAGAGGCACTCTCATCGAGAGTTGCCCTACTCTTGAACTCAAACTGCCCAGCTTGACGGTTACCTTTTTGCAGGAAGTCCTAATCCATAATGAAATGAGTTGATTGTAAAAATATTGGAATTGCCTGTTGCAGGCGCAAGAGGAGAAGATAAGCCGCCGGGTATGGAGGACGCAAAATATCATCCAGACTCAGCACCCGGCGGATTTGGAAGCGGTTTTATTTGCCTGCTTTTTTGGCCTGTTTCTCAAGCCTTTTTTCTTTCAGGGTTTTTGTCGCCGGCTTTTTCACGTCTTTTTTGACATCATGACTTTTGCTCATTGCTCTCTCCTTAACTTTTTTCTCCAACGCGTTATTGCGTATTTACTTCCATAATATATGTCTCTGAAATATGAATTTACAATTCCCCTCTCTGCTTCAATTTGTGTAAAGCTGATCTTTCAGGAATAAATGCTTGGTAAATCCCAATCTTAATATATTGTAAAATATTTTTCAGGAACAGCGGGGATTGAACTGTTTTACCGATGAGAAAATAACAGCAATAATTTGAATCCATAGGAGTTTTTATATGAAGAAAATCCGTTATGCCCAGGTAGGACTCGGCGGTCGCCATGAGATGTTCCGTGAGGCGGTTACCGTCATTTTTAAAAAAAGCTGTGAAATGGTCGCCTTATGCGACATCAATGAAGGAAGGCTGAAACTTGCAATCGGCAAAGCCGAGGCGGCCACCGGTGCCAGAATCCAGGGATATGCGGCGAAAGATTTCGAGAAGATGATAAAAGAGACAAAACCCGACTGCGTGATAGTCACAACCATGGACAGGTTCCACGATAAATACATATGCCGCGCCATGGAACTCGGCTGCGATGTGATAACTGAAAAACCCATGACAATAGATGAGAGGAAATGCCAGAAGATAATCGACACCCAGAAGAAAACCGGGAAAAAATGCACCGTAACATTCAATTACAGATATGCCCCTCCAAGAACACAGCTGAAAGACCTTCTCATGTCCGGCGTTATTGGAAAGGTCCTCTCGGTTGATTTCCACTGGATGCTGGACAGGACGCACGGTGCTGACTATTTCCGCCGCTGGCACAGGAACAAAATAAATTCCGGCGGACTCATGGTGCACAAGGCAACACATCATTTCGACCTTATGAACTGGTGGCTTTCGGCATTGCCTAAGACCGTCTATGCAGATGGAAACCGCAGATTCTACGTTCCTGAAACAGCGGAAAAACTTGGCCTGAAAAAACGCGGCGAACGCTGCCACGGCTGCAAGGAAGCGAAAAAATGTTCGTTCAACCTCAGCATGAAGGACAGGGAGAACATTAAAAAACTTTATCTCGACAATGAAAAATACGACGGGTATTTCAGGGACAAATGCGTATTCAGCAAGGAGATTGACATTGAGGACAACATGAACGTCATCGTGTCATATTCAAACGGCGTCAAGATGAGCTATTCCCTTGTGGCATACAGTCCGTGGGAGGGATATGTCATCACATTCAACGGGACGGATGGCAGGATTGAGCACAAATGCGAAGAAACAGTCTATATAAATGCCGACGGTACTGTTCCGGGCGCCCTTAAAAAAGAAGGGACATGGACAAAAATCTTCCCTGCCAAGGCCCCTGCATATCAGGTTGAATTATGGGAGGGTGAAGGCGGACACGGCGGCGCGGATCCGAAAATGCTGGAATACATTTTTGATCCCGGAAGTCAGAAGCCGGACAAATATCTGAGGGCTGCAGACCAGAGATCCGGCGCATATTCGATTCTCTGCGGCATTGCGGCCAATATCTCCATGAAGGAAGGGAGAGTTGTCAAAATCGGCGACCTTGTGAAAAATATAGGGACACCAGATTATCCTCCGATGCCTTGAACCAGAGAGAATATCCAACCTGGAGCAGTAAAGGAGCAACCAAATTTTATAACCACGGAACACACTGAATACACTGAAAAAGATAAACCACTAAAAACACGAAACACACGAAAAAGACAATTGTTAACTTTTTGCTGAGCAAAAACTTAACAATTGATTTTGTGAAAGATGCGCAAGAAAAAACAAGAATATGACGGAAAATGGAAATGAAGCTAAAATTTTAAAAAGCAATCAGATAGGCATTGCGGGGAATTTAGTTGGAGTTCACGGCTTTAGCGTGTCTTTTTCTTTAAACTCGGTCACCTGTTCACTAGGTCACTTGGAATCTATCATAATAAGTTTAGGAGACATTCATGGTTACACAAAAAGCTCTTCAGCAACTGGCCAAAAAGCAAGGTACGCCTTTGCTTGTGGTGGACCATGACGTATTGCGTCAGAATTACGCCACCTTCAGGAAGTATCTGCCGCGCGTTCAGGCGTATTACGCCGTAAAAGCGTTCGCCGATCCGGAAGTCGTAAAAACCTTCTTCAAGGTTGGAGCAAGCTTTGATGTGGCTTCTATGCCGGAGTTCAATATTGTCCACGACATCATAAAAGATATGCCTGCCAAGGAGCGGCAGGACTGGATCTGGGACAAAATCATCTATGCCCATCCGATCAAGGCGAACGAGACCTTGCGAGAACTTGATCCTTACAAGCCGTTGGTCACATACGACAACTCCGAGGAAATCCGCAAGATCAGGAAATACGCGCCTCACGCCGGCCTGGTATTGCGTCTCAAGGTCCCCAACACTGGAGCCATGGTCGAACTGTCATCTAAATTCGGTGCGGCACCCGGAGAGGCTGTTGACCTGATCCTTGAAGCTGACCGCGCAGGATTAGTGGTGGAGGGATTAAGCTTCCATGTGGGAAGCCAGACCATCAATTTCGAAAACTATGTACAGGCAATAAACCTTGCCGCCAGTGTTTTCAGCGAGGCGAAAGACCGAGGTTACACTAAAATGAACCTGTTGGATATCGGCGGGGGATTCCCGGCGCCTTATGACAATACAGTGAAGCCTTTCAGTGAACTCGCCAAGAAGATCAATGCCGAGCTCGACCGGCTTTTCCCGAAGGACATCCAGATCCTGGCGGAACCGGGCAGATTCATGGTGGCTACCGCTGCGACCGCCGTTTCCAAAATCATCGGCAAAGCCGTGCGCGACGGCAAGCTCTGCTACTACATTGACGACGGAGTCTACCATACTTTCTCAGGAATCCTCTTCGACCACTGCCAGTATCATTTGGACTCATTCAAGAAGGGACCGAAACAAATCTGCACAGTCTTCGGGCCGACCTGCGATGCACTGGACGTAGTGTCCATGTCCGAGGAACTGTCTCCAAACCTGGAACTCGGAGATCTCCTCTACAGTAAAAACATCGGAGCCTACAGCATCGCATCGTCCACGGTCTTCAACGGGTTTCCGCCTGCGAAGATCGCACACATCAACAGGTGACGTATGGGCGGATTTGTGCTTAATTTAGGTTAAACTAAAAATGTAACTCAGGCATCTTGCCTGCGGACTTAAAATACTTTTTCTATAGGCTCAAGGTAGCAAAGAGGTCGGAACATGCAGGATTTCAGGCTCAGATGCACCAAATGCGGCTCGGAATACATGGCTGACGAGATCGAGTCTGGCGAAATGCCCGACTGCGAGCGATGCCAGGGGAAACTTGAAATCGTTGACAAGGTCAAGCTCGCCTGTCTGCACTGCTCTCTGGAAGGCATTCCCGATTCAATTCCAATCGACACTATTCTCATATGTGAAAACTGCACCCGTCCGCTGACAATCCTCTCAATTGAAAGAGTAATCCCACCATCTCAAATTGAGGAGAAAACATCTGTTGATGATACAATTGCATTAGCTCCAAAAAAATCCGAGAGAAACACTGATAATGGATATACTTTGGCAATTGGTTCTGCCACAGTCAAGATGGAAAAGCCTTCCGTCGCCAATGACGTATCAGTGCAGCCCCAAGGCGGAATCCTCAAGAAGAAATTCGGAAAATTCGACGTCATAAAAGAAATCGCACGTGGCGGAATGGGGATAGTTTATAAAGTCCATGATCCTGATTTGCGTCGAGATCTTGCCTTGAAGGTGCTTCTGCAGGGAGAGGGGGCCGATGAAAATGCCATAAAGCGGTTCATGAGGGAGGCCCGCGCTGCGGGCAATCTAAACCATCCGAACATCATTCCCGTCCATGAGATGGGCCAGATTGACGGTCAATATTTTTTCACCATGGATTTCATAGAGGGCCATTCCCTTCAGGATTTCATGGAAGGCAGTAATGTACGGAAACTGAGCCAGCATGAATTCGTAGAGAAAATCCGCGACGTATGTCTCGCCCTTCAGGCCGCGCATGACAAGGAAATCATCCACCGTGATTTGAAGCCCGCCAATATCATGATCCGGGACAGTGACCAACAGGTTGTACTCATGGACTTTGGATTGGCCAAGGAATGTTCGAACATGTCGATCGTGTCCATGACCGGAACGGTTCTCGGCTCTCCCGCCTACATGAGTCCGGAACAGGCGAAGGGAAATGTCCGCGGCATCGACCACCGTTCCGACATATACAGTATAGGGATACTCCTTTATGAAGGCCT
This sequence comes from uncultured Victivallis sp., assembly GCA_964540865.1. Classification (GTDB taxonomy): domain Bacteria; phylum Verrucomicrobiota; class Lentisphaeria; order Victivallales; family GWF2-50-93; genus GWF2-50-93. Next base: position 46,284 of record CAZION010000005.1, on the reverse strand, counting down.
GACAGGCACCCAGCCTTTTTCCGGAGAAACTATTTTCGACACCCTTACGAAGGTTGTTCATCAGGAGCCGGTTCCGCCGCGCAACCTAAGTTCCACCATCCCGGTCGACCTCCAGAATATCGTCCTGAAATGCATGGAGAAGGATCCTGCGAAACGTTATAGTTCTGCTCAGAACCTGGCGGAGGATCTCAATGCTTACCTCGGTGGTGAAAAAGTCTCTGCAAAATCCATACTGTTCGTCGTCAGGTTATGGCGCCAGATCCGCCGGAAACCGGCTGTGCTCGCTGGAGTTATTGCTACCCCTCTTGTCATCGCCGCCATCGTAGCCGGATGGTTCATGTTCACCCGTCCATCATATGTGGAACTTGCCAGCCAGGCGATGAAGAGCACCGATTCCGACCGCCGAATGACTGCATTGAAGGAGATTTCCGCGTTGCTGTCGGAGCAGAAGATTAAAAAGAACGAGGAAAAGATCGCAGCACTCCAATTGATCCGTGACCGGATAATGCAGTCTGAGAAACCCGACATTGTTGAGAGGGCTGCGAAATCAGCAGCCCAATTCCTTGATGAGAAAGCACTTCCCAACCTTGTCCAGCTGGCAGGAAACAATGCGGTTCCGGAACCAGTCCGTCTGGCCGCGCTTGAATCAATTGCGACAATTGCCGAGAAGAAAAGTGCTCCCGGAGTTAACGTGCCCCTCATACTCGCATCGCTTTCCGTAGCTGATACGGTTCCTCTTCCAATCCGTATAAAGGCGGCTGAAGGTCTTAAGAAAGCATGGGGTTTCGACCAGATCTCCACTGTGATTGATCTGGCGAAAAACAACCGGGCCCCTTCAGAGCTTCGTGTTGCAGCGCTTCGCGCGCTCAATGGACGCATACCGTTCGAAAGTCTGAGGACAAGCGACATAATACAACTCTATGCCGATGATGATAAGAAAGTGGCGGCTGCGGCGGCGGAATGCCTGAAATCTTCACGTACAGCCGACAGTCTTTTCGATTTCTACGGTATTAAAAGTGTAGTCGGAAAAGCCGTATCCAAAGCCGGGGAGGTCGTCAAACTCAACGCCGACCACCAGAAAGAACTCATGGATATCATGGACTACGATGTAAAGCCTGAAAAAAAGGAGATAACTCCGCTTGAAGCTATGATTGCCAAACTTAATGGCAATGACCCGGAGAGCAGACTTGCCGCCGCCTATGATCTCGGACAGCTCGGAGATGGAAAGGCGGTTCCCGAGCTGGTCAAGCATTTGACTGACTCAGACAGCCGGGTCAGGGGGGTGGCCGCCAGAGCCATTGTTCAACTTTCATCAGCTGCACGTCCTAGCATGGTCGAAATCAGAAAGCTTCTTGGTCATGAAGACATCCTTATCCGAGAGCAGGCAGCATTTATAATCGGTGAGTTTAAAGACGCGGAATCGCTCCCATCCCTCATCAAGGCTGCAGATCAGGAACAGAGCCGTCGCGTTGCGCTCAATATGGCAAACGCCTTTAAGAGGATTGGTGATCCCTCATGTCTTCCGACACTCTCCCGCATGCTGGACCGTTTCCAGGAGAATGACGAAACAGCAAGCATCTTAATCAAGGCAATCGCATCATTCAACAAACAGGCGATCCCAAGTCTAATAGCCGTTCTGGATTCTAAAAATTCAAAGATCAGCCAGTCAGCCGTTGACGAACTGAAGGAGATCTGCGGAGTCGATTTCGGAACCGACAAGGCGCGCTGGGAACAGTGGGAAAAGAGCAGGAAATAGGATTAATTGAACCCCTTCCAAATAAATTCATTAAAGAAATATAGAATAATACAACAATATTGTTGCAATACAAAAATGTTGTGATATAATATTATTGTAAATATAAGCCTTAACATAAAGGATTATCTGCAATGTATTGCTTTGACCGGAAAAATGAATGCAAAATATTATGGCAACGTTTTGTCAATAAAGAAAATATACTGATGCTGGCTCCGCGTCGTGTCGGGAAAACGGTTTTGCTGGATCGTCTTAGAGAGATGGCACCGAACCAGGGATTTCGAGCTGTGTCATTTGATTTGGAAGGATTCAAGGAGGAAAAGGATTTTTTCCGCGAACTCTGTTCGGCTATCCAGGAAGAGCAAAGTTTTGGAGTAAATGTATTGACCAGCTTCTCTGCCCGTTTGGGAGGCTTGCTAAAGAGAGGGATGGATAATCCGGATGGTGATTGGCGTAAGTGGCTTGTCCAAACTGATTGGCAGGAGTTCGCAAACCATCTGTTGGCGCACCTCAACGATGAAAAAAGCGGAATCCCATGGGTGATCCTGGTAGATGAATTGCCCATCTTTGTGCAAGCCTTGCGTGAAAAGGGCGATGGTTCAGCTGCCGGAACTTTCCTGTATTGGCTTCGTGGCATGCGGCAGAAATATGATAATATCCACTGGATCTACGCTGGTTCAATAGGGCTTGACAGTGTTGCGCGCCGGTACAAAATCGAAGGAGCTCTTAATGATTTGACCATATTTACATTGAAACCCTTTGATGAAGAAACTGCCAAGGCATTCATCTGCGATATTGCTGATAGGCGTTGTTGCTTAATGGAGAAATCCGCATTACAGATGATAGTGGATCGCCTAGGCTGGCTGGCTCCATACTATCTTAAGCGCATAGCCGAGGACGCCTGCGAATCGGCAAAAGCTGGTAAAGAACCATCAGGTAATGCTTTGTCTAAATTAGTCAAAATATCAGTAGGAAATAAGGAAGCGGAAAAAGCGTTGGATAATATGCTCATGCTGGAAAAACGGTCTTATTGGTCAAGTTGGCGCGAACATCTTGACCGTAATTTTACAGAGCCGGATCGCGGTCAACTCTATGCGCTTCTTGAGACGGTTGCAAAAAATCCGGATGGCGTTAGCAAGGATGTTCTGATTTCTGCCCTTGTGACCCCAACTGAAGCAATATTGAGTAATCTTCTCGATATACTTCTGACAGACGGTTATCTCGACAAAAGAATCGATGGGCGTTTTCGCTTCCAGATGCATCTTTTAAGAGAATGGTGGCTGCGTTATGTGGTGGGCGATACTGGGTTGAGGAGATAACAATGAGTACTCTGAAGAATCTGGCTTTTTACAATCCAAGTATCCTGAAAGATGAGGATTTCCTTGCAAGCTTTGTCGCTCGCAGAGAACATGCAAATCGTTTGCTGTCGCGACTCAAAGAAATAAAACCTGGCGGCTTGGCAACTCACTACCTCATTCTTGGTCAACGCGGAATGGGAAAAACAAGCCTCCTTCGGTGGCTGGCATTAGGGATACGCGATGACAAGGAATTGTCCGGTCGCTTTATTCCCCTTACCTTTCGAGAGGAACAGTACAACGTCAATTCGCTACATGTACTGTGGCTGAATTGTCTCGATGCTTTGGGTGACTGGTTTGAAAAGAATGGTTTTCCGGACAAGGCGGCCGCTCTTGACAAGAAAATCTCTCAATTGCTGAAAGACGATCCCGTAAAAGACAGAGATGGGCTGGCAGCTCTTGAACTCTTTCTTTCCTCCTGCAAATCGGAAGGAAAACAGCCGCTTCTGCTACTTGACAATCTTGACCTGATCCTCAGCGGTATCGGGAAGGAACAGGATTGGAGTTTTCGCCGCGAATTACAGAAACCGGGAGGCATTGTCGTTATTGGAGCTTCGGTTGCTTATTTGGAAGCGAACAGTGACTCCAAAGCGGCGTTCTATGATTTTTTCCAGATCATCTTGCTCGAACCGCTTACTCGCAATGAACTGCTATCTTGTCTGGAATATTTGGCCAAACAGCGAGGTGAGGCAGGGAAAAATGTATTGAAGATACTGTCGCAAGAATCCTCACGCATCCATACTCTCTACGATCTAACCGGGGGGAATCCTCGCACGCTTGCCCTTCTTTGTGCGCTTCTCGAACTAAACACCGCCGATGACGTAATGGGCGATCTGGAGCACTTGCTGGATCAGGTGACAGTGCTATACAAGGCACGAGTCGAGGATCAGGCACCACAAGCGCGAGTAGTGCTCGACGCTCTGGCGCTCAACTGGGATCCGTCTACGGCGGCCGATTTGGCGAAAACCACTGCTCTTGAAACCAGTGCCGTGTCGGCGCAACTTGATCGCCTGCAGAAAAACGGCATTATCGAGAAAGTTAGTATTTCAACAAGTGTACGCACCGCTTACCAGGTCAGTGAACGTTTTTTCAACATCTGGTACCTGATGCGTCATGCGCCGCGCCGTACCCGCAACCGTCTGCGCTGGCTCACTGAATTTCTGAGCTTGTTCTATGCACCATCACAACTTGAAACCCATGCCCGTGACCTTTTGGATCGGCAACAATGCAATGGAGAATATCTGCTTGCCTTAGGTGATGCCGTTAATGATGACGGACTGCGCTGTGAACTATACAGTCAAGGATGCAAGAAATTGGGATTGAATGAAGAGGAATGGAAAATTCCAATGCTCAAAGAGACAAATGATCAAAACCACAGAGTTAATGATCTGATGCTTACAGCGACAAATTATTGTAAAGAGAAAAAGTATATAGAGGCAGAGAGGATTTTTCGTCAAGCGATCAATATTGATTCAAAAAATTGTAAGCCTTGGATTGGCCTTGGCATCCTGTTTCATTATTCAGCCAGTTATTCAGAAGCTGAAAACGCTTATCGTAAAGCCATCGAACTTGCTCCAAGATACTCTATGTCATGGCAGGCTCTTGGTTTGCTACTACAAGATAATAAACGTTACGCCGAAGCTGAGCAGACCTACCGTATGGCGATTGAACTTACACCAAAAAGCGCACATCTATGGAAAAGCATCGGCAATGTGTTAGAAGACTTAGACCGTTATACTGAAGCTGAAGAGGCATATCGCAAGGCTCTAGAGATCGAACCAAAAAACGCTGAACTATGGAATAAACTTGGATATTTGTTTAATAATCTTGAGCGCTTTCAGGAAGCAGAAACGACTTTACGCAAGGCAGTTGAACTCGACCCGGAAAATGCTGGTATATGGAATGATCTCGGGAACATGCTTAATACTCTAGGCCGTTTTTCTGAGTCCGAAGAAGCATACCGCAAGTCAATTGAATTAAATCCAAATGATACAAGAGCATGGGAGAGTCTTGGTAATCTATTTCATGATTGCTTGGCTAGGTTTACCGATGCTGAAAAAGCCTACTCCAAAGCATTGGAACTTGATCCGGAATTGATTTGTGTAGCTGGGAATCTTGCATATCTGCTATTCAGACAACAGCGAAACGAAGAAGCGGAACCCTATTATCAACAAGCTATTGCAGGTCTTCCTCCACATGGCGTTGCACTTTTGAGCGCCTGTCGCTCAATCGCATTTGACAATTTTGGGGAGGCAGTCAAAGCGTTTGGACAGGCACTTGATACGAACAGTCCTGAACTCTTTTCAAATTTCCATGATGACCTGTTGCGAGTGCTGGAATTTTTCAAAGCAAAAGGATATGGAGATCGTCTGTTGAAATGGATGGATGACGGCGGTTACCGTGATCGCTTCTGGCCTGTCTATGTGGCGTTTGACGCCTATATGCATGGAGAGGAACGGCTCAAGGATGTGAATCCCGAAGTACGTACCGCAGCCAAACGCATCTACGAAAAACTTGCAATTGCCCGTTCCGCTCAAATCCAACACTAATTGACATTCAATCGACAAATAAACATAGGCAATTATTTTTTGATTTTCGCCTTGGTTTTCTTCGCCTTCGGATTCAATGCTATCATCGGGTTGGCGGCGGAAACAGTGACTGTCGCGGTTGATTTCTCAAGCTCTCCTTCCAGCGCTCCGACCGTACCGTCGAATGAGTTCTTGCTGTCAGGTTTTATTTCCTTGATGTCTGTCGGCAGGCCGATCTTGTCGAGGATGGCTATGAACGGTTCAGGATCAAGTTCCTCTACGTTTACCATAGTCTTAGCATCCCATAAGCCGTTGGCGACGAGCATGGCGGCGGCGACAGGTGGAACACCGGCAGTGTAGCTGATGCCCTGTGATCCAAGTTCCTCATAGCATTTATGGTGGTCGGAAACCTGGTAGATGAGGACCTCCCTCTTCTTCCCATCCTTCCAGCCTTTCACGAAATTGCCGATGCAGGTCTTGCCGGTATATCCGGGTGCAAGCGTCTTCGGATCCGGAAGAAGGGCCTTGACAACCTTAAGGGGCACAACATCCTGTCCGGTTGTGAGTTTCACCGGCAGATGTGAGAGGAATCCGAGTGTGCGGAGGACTGTGAAAACATTGATATAGTGATCTCCGAAACCCATCCAGAAACGGATGCTGTTTGCATCGATATTCTTGAACAGTGAGTGCAGTTCGTCATGACCGTTCAGATATATGGGGCATTTTCCGACGACCGGGAAATCATATACGCGCTTGACGGAATGTGTCGGATATTCCTTCCATTGACGGTCGATCCATGTCCAGACTTTTACGAACTCGCGGAAATTAATTTCCGGGTCGAAGTTGGTGGAGAAATATCTGCCGTGGCTTCCGGCGTTCACGTCCAGTATGTCGATTGTGTCTATCTTGTCGAAGTAGCGCTTCTTGGCAAGGGCGCAATAAGCGTTGACCACGCCTGGGTCGAATCCCGCGCCCAGTATGGCTGTAATCCCTTTCTCAGCGCAACGATCTTTCCTCTTCCATTCGTAATTCGCATACCATGGCGGATTTTCGCAGACCTTGTCCGGATCCTCGTGGATGGCTGTGTCTATATAGGCGACACCGGTCTGAATACATGCTTCCAGTACTGACATGTTGACAAATGCATTGCCGAGGTTTATTACGATTTCAGAGCCGGTCTCCTTGATGAGCTTGACAGTTGCGGGGACGTCAAGGGCATCTAGCTGGCGCGAATAGAGTTTTTTCGACGGATCCTTGAGGTGTTTCATTTTCCTTACACTCTCAATAATCTCGTCGCATTTCGACAGTGTACGCGAGGCGATGCAGATGTCACCGAGCACATCGTTGTTCATTGCCGCCTTATGGGCTGTCACATGTGCGACGCCGCCGGCACCGATTATCAGTACGTTCTTCTTCATATTTTAGCTCCTGTTTAAATATTTAAATAATTGAACTTAGAATATCGATTAAACGCAGGGACTCAAAGGCGAAGGAATTTTTCCATCACAAGAAAAAAACTTTGTGTCTCCGTGTCTTTGTGGTTAAATTAATCTATGATAAGCTATCTTTAAAGTCATCATATCCGAACTCGCGGATTTTTTCCACTTTTCCGTCTAGTCTGCGTACCGCTATTGATGGCATGTGTACCCCATTGAACCAGTTTTTCTTGACCATGGTGTATCCTGCGGCATCCGCAAAACGGACTTCACTTCCGACCTTCAGTCGATTCTTCAATTCATAGGCGCCGAACACGTCGCCAGCCAGACAGGACCGGCCTGCGATCATGAATTTACTGTTTCCGGTTCCTGGGAAGGAGAGTTTGGGATTTGTACGGTAAATCAGATGATCCAACATATGCGCTTCCAGTGACGCATCAACAATTGCGATATCAAATTCATTGTGTACGACGTCTAAGACTGTAGTCACCAGTTCCGCGCTCTGGGTTATCGCGGCTTCCCCTGGTTCAAGGTAGACCTGGACACCGTATTTCGCGCTGAACTCTTTCATTTTGGCGCAGAATTCCTTGAGCGGATATCCGTTTTTCGTGAAATGAAGACCGCCTCCAAGGCTGATCCATTCCATTTTCTTTAACAAAGTCCCATACTTGCGTCCGATATAATCAAGTGATTTTGCGAGATTCGCAAAGTCGTCGTTTTCACAGTTGAAATGGAACATCATTCCGGATATGATTGGTGTGAATTCCGCAAGTTTTTCCATGTCAAGGACACCGAGTCTGGAATATTTCCTTGCGGGATCTGCAAGATCGAAATGCGAGTAGCTGATACCCGGATTGACCCTCAATCCCAGTTTAAGTCCTCGGACATCGCTGTGGTACCTCTCAAGCTGAGATGCCGAATTGAAAATTATCTTGTCTGCGAATTTCGCAACCGCCTTTATATCCTCGCGGGAATAGCCGACACTGAACGAATGTACTTCCTTGCCGAACTTATCATGTCCGAGTTTGGCTTCAAAAAGGGAGCTGCTTGTGGTGCCGTCCATGTATTCACGCATGAGATCGAACACGCACCAGGTTGAGAAACATTTCAGCGCAAGCAGGGATTTTGCGCCTGAATTTTCGCGCACCCTCCTGATGATTTTCAGATTTCTCAGCAGTTTCTTTTCGTCAATCAGATAATAAGGAGTTTTCAAGCGTGTCATATTTTTGCCCGAGGATGAAGGTGTTAAAAGAAAACATCAACCGGAAGATTGTGAATCTTATAGAATTCAGAAATATTTTGAGTGGGAAGAACCCTGACTACTATTAATTTTTTTTCACTTTTTGTAATGCTTGAGCCATTGGGGTCGTTTTGAGCTATTATTGGGTTTTCAGAAACTATTCCGGTCACTTTTGAATTATCAGGAAGTTTTATCTTTACCTCCTGTCCTTTTCTTATTTGCTCCGAGAAGTGCCTGGGTTTCAGGTAAACAACGATCCGTAAATTATTTTTAGTGACAATCTGGGCAATGGTTTGACCTTTGCCTATGAAATCACCTTCATTAACATAAATGGCGGCAATTGTTCCATCGTCAGGAGACCTTATTTTCAGGTAATCCAGAGACGCATGGAGTTTCTTTATCTCGTTTTCGGCATTTCTAATGCCTTTGTCTATATAGGTCTCCAGAAATAAATTGCGTTCCAATATTTTTTCTTCTATTTTCCGTTCTATTTCACCTAACTTCTGCGAGGCATCGCTAAAATCCTTATTTGCCTCGTTTGTATACCAATTAGTTGACAGTCCCTTTTTCTTAAGATCGTCCTGAGTGTTTCGGTATTCCGTGACTTTAGCCAAATGTATTTCTGCATCCTTCTGCATTTGTTTCAGATATTCGATCTGAGGATCCTTAAGCAGGTTCTCTCTTTTTGTTTTAAGCTTGTCCAGTTCGTTTTCCCAGTAGCTCAGGTCGTTTTCCATATTGCGGTTATAGAGTTCGAATATGAGCTGATTTTTTTTGACGGTATCATTGTTTTTAATAAAGACATCTTTCACAAAGCCATCATTGGTTGCCCGTACTATTTTTTCATCGAATTCAACATATGCCGAACCAAATCTTATGAATGTATCGGTGAAAATCCTATAGCCCAGATAAACAAAAGGAGTGATCAGCAAGCCTATGAGGATATACCAGGAAACTTTTGAAACTTGCCTCTTCCCTGGCGCATAACGAGGGGTTTGCTGTATTTTCTGATCTTTATTCCTGAAATTGAAACTCATTTTATGCGTTCCCCGTTGAGATTAATGTGTCTTTTTTATCACCCACCATGGAGCCATGGAGGTGTCCTTATGTGTTGAAAGTACAAGTTCGAATATTGTTGCTACGGCTGTCCATGTCCTCATAATATAATTATAAATCGGCATTAATGGTAGATAAACTATGAATTTAACATCATTTCCTTTGCGTTCGGAAACAAATACCAGGTATAAGAAAAATAAAACTATTGCGGAGAAAAGATAATAGATATATGTAAGAATGAGCATTGTAGCTCCAAAAGACGGGGAGAAATTAAAAAACAGCCATATCGTATAGGCAATAGTCAGAAAAGGAACGCACAGGCCAAATATGAGATCGTACCATATTATTGCGAATAAATTTTTCCAGCCGATGTTTTTAGGACGCAAAACCTTCCTGTATCTCCTGAAATATAAGAAGGAAAGATCGCCGTCCCAGCGCAATCGCTGTTTGAAGAGCTTCCCCCATGTCTCCGGAACATCCGTGTGCATGGTGGCTTCATAACTGTGGATGATCTTGAGGCGAGGATATTGTTTTAAATATGCCTTTATCCTTGTTGTCATATCAAGGTCTTCAGCTGTGCCGTTTTTCCAGCCGCCTATCGCCTTTATGAAACTTTTCCTGAAAATGCCATGGGCTCCGGAAATATTATTGAGCATTCCAAGTTCGGCAAGGCCTGTTTTCGACAACTGCAACCCAACCATATATTCAATGGCTTGAAATTTAGCGACGAGGCTTGCGTCGGTGTTTCGGACTCTGATATTGCCTGAAGAAGCGACTACGTTTTTATCGGCAAAGCCTCTAATGGCAGAGGATACTAAATCATTATCAACAGAACAGTCACCATCAATGATTATCAAGATTTCGCCTTTAGCCAGTGAAAGTCCAAGATTGTTTGATGATACCCTTCCCCCTCTTTGACCTTTTGGAATCACCTTTATGTATCTGCCCGTATTCTTAAATTCCGAGTGGTATTCTATTGCGTAGGATTGAGCTGCGTCGTAAGTGGGTTTATTTACATTTGCTCCATCGATAACTACAAGGATTTCAATGTTCCCCTTATATATCTGCTCCACCAACGACCTTAATGTTGCAACAATGGCTTCCCCTTCATTGTAACAGGTTATGATACAGCTTACATCAGGATAGTAGTTGGGTTGGATGGGTGGGGCGAAGACATCTTTCCAGAATTTGTTTAAATATGCTCCGATAATCAGCATATACAGCGGTATTTCGACAAATATTACAAACGGGAATATTACTATATAAAGTTTCCAGAATTCTTCGAAATCGTAATTCCAATAAATAGAGAGGAAGTAATGGATTTCGTCAAAAAAACTGTTCATAGTTTATTTGTAAGCTTCCCTATTAACTGCTGTCCATTTTCTTCAGCTATATTTTCCTGTGTCGATGAAAAATATTCTGTTCTAATGTCGAACTTCCCTCTGGTAAGCTTTATGGAGGTTAAGAAGCTATCAATTCTTGATTTTATGACATTCGCCCCGATCAAGTCTGCTTTTGCAAACAGGAATATGAATGTGTTGGTGTCAACTTTGGAACAAAAATCAGTATTCCTGAAAGTGTTTCTGAGTAACTTTGAAAATTCAATTATGAGATCGTAAGTGGAAGATTCCGTGTCCATGACAATTTGCAGGGCAAGAAGGCTGAAATAACTGTCAGTATAACGCTTCTGCATTTGAATGTACCAGTTCAGCGTGAAGATGAAATAATTCAGAGTGATGTAATTGAGCTCATTAGTAATCATATCCACTGAATTCGCCGTACCGAATTTTATCTGATTTCTCCCATGATCGGTCAGCTTATATTCATATATGAATTTCTTGCTCAGGTCTTCCGCTGAGAAGTTCTTGTTGCAGGTCATGCATGACACTTTGAGCTTGCCTTCAATGTGATAGTCCCCGCAGTCCAGGCATACACCGTTTTCCAATGGTCTGTCATAGTCTTCGCCTATAAGCTTCAGTTTAGACTTGCAGGAGGGGCATACAAGTCTGTCATCTTTCATAAACTTGCTTTCCGGTGCTACATGACCGCAAGTGAAACAGTGGACAAATTTCTCCTGTTTAACATTGATGCTGCCGCAATTTGGGCAATGTTCGCTGAATTTCATTAATGCTGAAAAACAGTAAGGACAGCAGAAAAGTCGGTCGATGAGTTTTACTTTTGAGAAAATATTCTGGTTTGACATGTCTTCCAGCCAGAATGAATAATCTTCATGCCCGTCGTAAAACTGCTCTACAATGGGGTAATAATAAAACATTTCATGATGTTTATCTATTTTCGGAGTTATAGTGAGGTCTGGTCTTGTGTAGAAGTATGATAGAAGCCTGTTTTCCCAACCGTTGTAGTTGTGATGTTCTATTTCTTTGTTGAGAGTTTCAATGTTTTTTATACGCTCTTTGATTTTGTCAACAGTAATAACGGTTTCAATAAAAAGGAAAGTTCCATTCTCTTCAAAGAAGATGGGTACAATAAAAAGTTTATCAGACGTTCTTATTTTTTTTACAAAAATTTCAATTATTATTCTGTCTAATCCCATAGATATTATGATTGCATCGAATTTTTTTCCAAGGGCTGCGAAATCCTCAAATGAATAGGAATTGACTGTAGTTATTTCCTCAAAATATCCTTCCAGTGAACTAATGGTGGAGGAATTCTTATTGTCTGTGATATAGGCTATATTCATTTTACTAATTTCCATTCACAGCTGTTCCGTAGGAACTTTGATTTTATTTTTTAGAAATGGCTGAAACACGAGTTATCTTCCTTGAAAGTAAAAAAGAAAAAACTCAGTGATAAACAGCATACAGTAAAATCTACAACAATAATACTGATCTACAACACAAAAGCCAAAGTTCCTGTCAGTTATTTGCATTGATATAAATGAAAGCTATATTGCAGGAGTGAATGTTCATTCCGAAAAGTTTATGGGGATTTTATCATGAAGGATTCAGACAAGCCGGATGTGGTGATTGATGCGGCATTGGAACTAATTGCCGAACATGGTTTCCATGGGGTTTCAATGTCGATGATCGCCGAGAAGGCGAATGTTGGGATGGGTACGATATACCGTTATTTTCCCGGCAAGGATGTCCTTATATCGGAGATGTACAAGGTTGTTGAATCCAGACTTTATGTTGCCATATTAATCGGCTATTCCAAGGAAAAGGCTGTAAGGGAGAGATTTTCTCATCTAGTCTCAACGTTGATCAGGTATTTCATAAAGCACCCGCTGGAGTTCAGGTATATGGAACAGTACCATAATTCCCCCTATGGGGTGGCTTTCCGGAAAAACCTGATTTTGAACCATCCAGTTGGTGAACTGGACATATTCAAGGAGCTCTTTCTGGAAGGAATTAGCCAGAAAGTCCTCAAGGATCTGCCTATTCTCATGCTTTTTTCACTGGGATTCGGACCGCTAATTTCATTGACAAGGGATCATATCTTCTCCCTGTTACTGCTGGATGATGAACTGATCGGCAAGGCTGTTGAAGGCTGCTGGGACGGAGTGAAAAGACAACTGGATTGAATACCCAATGATATTGGAATTTCTAATGAATTTAAAGTTAACAGAGGTTTATAATGTGGAATAAGAAAATTGGGTTAATTATTATTTCAGGAATTGCTGTGGTATGCATTTTATCATCCGGATGTGGGCGGGCACGGAGTGGGCCACCCGCCCCACCCGCCCCTGAAGTTGCAGTTGTGGTGGTAAAGCCGGAACGGATTGCGCTCACTACTGAACTTCCTGGCCGTACTTCGGCATATCTCGTTGCGGAAATCCGTCCGGAAGTCGGAGGCCTCATTCAGAAAAGATTCTTTGAGGAAGGGGCGGATGTTAAGGCGGGGGATCTACTTTATCAGATAGACGACGACAGCTACAAGGCGATGTATGAAAAGGCAAAAGCAGAACTCAGCAGGGCGGAGGCCAGGCTGACACCTTTGAAAAACAAGTTTGAAAGAGCCAAGGTGCTCATTCAGTCAAAGGCGATAAGCCAGCAGGATCTCGATAACGCCGAGTCCGACCTCCTCACGGCTAAGGCTGATATACAGGGATGCAAGGCCTCTCTCGATGCCGCAGCGATTGATTTGGAGAATACAAAGTTGAACGCCCCCATTTCAGGACGCATAGGAAAATCCCACGTTACGGTCGGCTCTCTGATCACAAGGAATCACGTATTGCCTCTGGCGATAATACAGCAGCTGGATCCCATCTATGTCGACGTTACACAGTCCAGTGCAAATTTCCTGCGCCTGAAAAGGAGCGTGACGTCTGGTCTTGTCAAAAGCAACAATGTCAAAGGGGCGAAAGTTAAGCTATCCTATGAAGATGGCTCCCCGTATCCTCTTGATGGTGCGATGCAGTTCAGCGACGTGACGGTTGAACAGAGCACGGGTTCATACATCCTGCGGGTGGTATTTCCCAATCCGGAGAGCGCTCTCCTTCCCGGAATGTATGTGAGGGCTATGGTGGAGGAGGGAACCATAGAAGATGCGCTCCTCGTCCCACACCAGGCGGTAATCCGCGATATGCGAGGTGAACCTTCCGTATATATCGCTGATGCTTCCGACAAGGTCGAAATCAGGAAACTTTCCGTTGACCGTTCAATAGGCGATAATTGGCTTATAAGGGAAGGGTTAAATGCGGGAGACCGTGTGATAATGGAGGGGGTCCAGAGGATAAGGCCGGGGATACAGGTGAAAGTTGTCCCGTTCGAGTCCCAGGCTCTGCCGTCCGCAGCGCAAACTGTGAAGAACTAAAGGAACCCCAATGCTATCACAGTTTTTCATAGGCCGTCCGATATTTGCGTGGGTCATAGCCATCATGATGATGTTGGCTGGCATCATCTCCATATTCACGTTGCCGATTTCACAGTATCCGCCGATCGCGCTTCCTGAAATTTCCGTGGACGTGTTCTATCCCGGAGCTTCAGCAAAGACAATCGAGGACACCGTGACACAGGTCATAGAGCAGAAAATGATCGGAGTCGATAATCTCTGCTACATTTCCGCAACAAGCGATTCCGCCGGATATGCGACAGTAACCTTGACTTTCAATGCCGGCACCGACCCTGACATCGCCCAAGTCCAGACCCAGAACAAGGTGCAGCTCGCAATGCCATCACTGCCTCAAATTGTCCAGGAGCAGGGCATTAAGGTCACGAAATCCACAACTAATTTCCTGATGGTTGTAGGATTCATATCCGACAACGATAAAATGAACCGCTATGACCTCACCGATTATGTCGTGGCAAACATCCAGGAGCAGATCAGCAGGGTACAGGGCGTCGGAGAGGTGATGACCTTCGGAGCGCAGTATGCGATGAGGATATGGCTGGATCCGGACAAGCTCAACAGCTACAATCTGACTCCCGATGATATCAAACTGTCCATAAGATCTTATAATGTACAGGTGTCCGCCGGCCAGCTGGGAGGAACCCCTTCTGTGAAAGGGCAGCGCCTGAACGCCACGATAAATGTCCAAAACCTTCTCCAGACTCCCGAACAGTTCGGACAGATCCTCCTGCGCGTCAACAGTGACGGTTCCACCGTGAGGCTCAAGGATGTTGCAAATGTGGAGATGGGAAGTGAAAGCTATGATGCAGTTGGAAACTTCAACGGTAAACCGGCCGCGGGTATGGCGGTAAAGATGTCTGTAGGGGCAAACGCCCTATCCACCGTCAAAGGCGTCAACGACAGGCTCAGCGAGCTTTCAAAATTCTATCCCCAGGGAATGTCCACGGTTTATCCATACGACACGACTCCGTTTGTGAGGATTTCCATACATGAAGTGTTAAAGACGCTAGTCGAGGCGATCATCCTGGTCTTCCTGGTCATGTTCGTATTCCTCCAGAATTTCCGCGCAACCATCATTCCGACGGTCGCCGTACCGGTCGTGCTTCTCGGCACCTTCGCGGTCCTCAAGATGTGCGGATACTCGATCAACACGCTTACAATGTTTGCGATGGTTCTGACAATCGGTCTCCTGGTGGACGATGCCATCGTTGTGATCGAGAATGTAGAGAGGCTTATGAGCGAGGAAGGGCTTTCCCCGGAAGAGGCGACCAGGAAATCCATGAAGCAGATAACCGGGGCGCTTATCAGCATAGTAATGGTGCTGACGGCGGTGTTCATTCCCATGTCATTCTTCGGCGGTTCGACAGGGGTCATATACAGGCAGTTCTCGATAACGATAATTTCCTGCATGATCCTATCGGTGGTTGTTGCGCTGATATTCACTCCCGCCCTGTGCGCAACCATCCTCAAACCTGTCAAGAAAGGCCATATTGCCAACGAAAATGGATTCTTCCTGTTAAAGCCGTTCTTCTCATGGTTCAACAGGATTTTCAACGGCGGCAGGGAAGGATATCTGTCCCTGGTCGGTAAAATCCTGGAAAAGAACACCCGTTATATGGTGATATATGCACTTATTGTAGCCGGGACGGGATATCTCTTCATGCAGCTGCCGAAGTCGTATCTTCCCGACGAAGACCAGGGAATTTTATTTGTGCAGGCAATGCTTCCTCCGGGCTCGACACAGGAGCAGACCCTGAAGGTGATGGAAAAAATACAGAAGCATTTCCTGGAGGAGCAGAAGGAGGCGGTTGAGTCCTGTTTCGCGGTCGCAGGTTTCAGTTTCGCCGGAAGGGGACAGAACGCCGGACTGGCGTTTGTAAAACTGAGGGACTGGAAATTCCGCACAAGGCCTGACCTCAAGGTCAACGCTGTGGCAGGAAGGGCGATGGGGGCATTCTCAGCCTATAGGGAGGCCATGGTATTTGCATTCCCTCCTCCGGCTGTAATCGAACTTGGTACAGCGAACGGTTTCGACTTCATGCTCCAGGATCGAGGGGGAATCGGACATGAAAACCTCATGAAGGCCAGGAACCAGCTCATTGGAATGGCAGCGCAGGATCCGAATCTCATGATGGTCAGACCGAACGGACTTGACGACACCTCGGAGTTCAAAATCGACATTGACTGGGAAAGGGCCGGGGCGCTAGGCGTATCGATAACCGACATACAGGATTCGATATCTTCGGCACTTGGAGGCACATATGTCAATGATTTCATAGACAAGGGTCGTGTCAAGAAAGTCTATATGCAGGCCGGCGCCCAGTTCAGGATGAAGCCTGAAGATCTGGACAAGTGGTTTGTTCGGAACAAGACCGGAACAATGGTGCCGTTCAACTCATTCGCAAAGACCAGCTGGACCTACGGTTCACCACGTCTCGAAAGATACAACGGATTTGCATCGGCCCAGATAATGGGACAGACGATACCGGGGAAAAGTTCGGGTGATGCGATGAAAACCATGGAGAATCTGGCTTCCATGCTTCCACAGGGAACAGGTTTTGAATGGACAGGTCTTTCCTACCAGGAAAAGATGTCAGGCTCGCAGGCCCCGCTCCTATATTCGGTTTCACTTCTGGTCGTCTTCCTTTGCCTTGCCGCACTTTATGAGAGCTGGTCGATCCCTCTAGCCATCCTGCTTGTCGTGCCGCTTGGAGTCTTCGGCGCGATTATGGCGACCTGGACAAGGGGTCTTTCAAACGATGTCTATCTGCAGGTGGGACTCCTCGCCACCATCGGCCTTACTGCGAAAAACGCTATACTTATTGTGGAATTCGCTAGGGACAAGATGGGGCACGGGGCGAATCTCATGGATGCCACGATTGAAGCCTGCCGTATCCGTCTTCGCCCAATCCTGATGACATCTTTCGCCTTCATATTCGGCGTGGTTCCACTGGCAATAAGCACCGGTGCAGGTTCTGGCGCACAAAATTCCATAGGTACCGGAGTACTGGGGGGAATGCTTACCGCAACTATCCTTGCCATATTCTACATCCCTCTGTTTTTTGTCGTTGTCCTAAAGATCTTCAATAGAAAAAACAAGGCATGATATTTGTCATTGTTAATGATATATTGTCCCATGATGAACTGACATGGCAAATAAAATTTATGGGGTAATTTATGCAGGTGCTTTCAGATTTTTTCACGGTATGGATAAGGTTTTTCTTCATTCTCACGCCATTTTTCGTGCTTTCCTACTTTCTTGTGATGACCCGGAAAATGAAGCCATTGGCAAAGACAGCGCTTGCAGTCCGGGTGACTTTTGCAATAATAATAATATGTTCCGTGCTTTATTTTTTCGGGAACTACATTTTTTCAGTATTCGGAATAACCCTTGATGCGTTCCGGATCGGCGCAGGCGCGATTCTTTTCCTGTCGGCAGTGGATCTTGTAAGAGGGACAAAAAGTGGAATGACAAAGGAGGACGGTGGCGATATTGCCGTAGTTCCACTGGCAATACCTGTGACTGTCGGACCAGGAACGACAGGTGTTCTTCTGGTCATGGGCGCCGAAACAACTGAGCTCAATACAAGGCTGCTGGGCTGCGGATCCCTTCTCGCTGCAATTTTATGTGTGATGGTCTTGCTCCTTCTTGCATCCCAGATCGAAAAGCTGATAGGCCAGCGCGGGCTGACCATCCTCAGTAAGCTGACAGGACTTGTCCTTTCCGCAATAGCCGCCCAGATGATATTCACAGGCATCCAGAATTTCCTGAGATGAGGTTCTTTTAATTTTTCCTTTTTTCATAAAATCAATTGTTAAGTTTTTGCGAAGCAAAAAGTTAACAATTGTCTTTTTCGTGTGGTTAGTGTGTTTCGTGGTCAATCTTTTTCTGTGTATTCAGTGTTTTCTGTGGTTATAAAATTTGGTTGCGGCGTAAGCTTATCCAGGTTGGATATTGGATATTCAGAGTTGCCTAATTAAACGTATAGGAATTTCAAAGTTGAATATAGTAATGCTGGCTTTAGCCTGCAATTGTCATTGTGTTTTCAGGTTAATTTAACTACAGGCTGAAGCCTGTGTTACTTTAGAACATGCCTTGCGGCATTGACTACGAACAAATTAAGATTCGTTTTCGTTGGTAGTTAAGCCCGCAAGGGCTGTTCTTTTGGTTAATTTAGTATTTTTCAAACACTTTGTGCCTCTGTGCCTTTGTATCTCTGTAACTATTTTATAAAGTTGCGGCCATTGGCCGCCTAATTAAAAAACATAAACATTAAAGAAGGAACACCATGAAAATCGCCATGCCGGTAAAACTGTCTGTGTATTCTGTTTTGGCTTCAATCTCCATTTACTTCTGTGGATGCGCGTCTGATAATGACACAAACGCTGAACTCAAGGGATTCCGCAATGAAATTCATCGGGAAGACATAATTACGTCCAGGGTGATGGAAGAAAATCTCGATGACGACCTCAATCCGGTAGAACAGCGGGCCGTACATCCTATTTTTGAGAAAAATTTAAAGGAAAAGGAAAGAATGCAGAAGGATGTCTTCGGAAATATCCCGGAATAGAAATAAAACAGGCATTGGTCGTCTATTGCGCAGGGCATTCTTCTTTATTTATTCCTTTTCCTTCAAGAGAAAAACGCTCAAAAAGCGCTTCTACCACTCATCCGTCCTGAACGGCGAAGCCGGCAGGCCTTCCTTGTTGTAGAGGTTGCATCCGGCAGGATGCATGCTGAACGCGTAGCGCACTGCAACGGGCTTGGAAACCTCTGTACTTGATACGACAACGGTATTTCCATCTATTACTGCATCGGCCCAAACCCATTTCATATCTTCGCCAGCGATGGCAAAGCGTTTGAGCTTGGCGCCTTTGTCTTCAACCGCCGGATTCCTGCCTTCTTTCTTGCCAATCATCAGGCCGCTTCCTGTCGAGTCGAATTCAAGGCGAATCTTATTGTCTTCGATCTTCATGGATTTGTAGAGCGGTCCACTGTACACGAGATCCTTTTTGCCATAGTCCTTTGCCAGTGCCCATAGAGCCAGGCGTTCGCCGACGTCAAACTTGTTCTTCGGATGGATATCTCCAGGGTTTGCGGCATCAGCAAGTTCAATTGCCACCGCCATGCCTGTATTCGGTATCTGCAGGCTTTTCAGCTGCGCCATGCGTAGCCGTGTCCAGCCATCGCCGCCGGCCGGATTATCGTTGGGCTGCTGATAGTTGGCAAGCTGTACGAAATAGAAGGGGAAATCACCTACTCCAAATATCTGACGCCATCCACCGATCAGCGCGCGCGTTTTTGCATAGTACTCGTCGCCTTCACCGCCGTTCGACTCTCCCTGGTACCAGATGGCGCCCTTTATCGCAAAAGGAACTATCGGACATATCTGTCCGTTATATATGGAAGAAGGAAAACTCTGATCGCTATATGGATTTTTCGGAAGGTTGGGCATAGGTGGAATATCAGTGCCAGGAGAGGCTACCGCCTTTTTCGCCTCGGGTATCCATTTCTCCAGGGGATCCAGGCATTTGACAAGATCATCCTTGTAGGTCTGTTCTCTTTTTTTGACATCGGTTAGAATGCCGGCAAGAGACTTCTCCATCTCAAATCCGCATGGAGGAGTCCATGGTTCTATGCGGGTGCCTCCCCAGTTGTTATCGATAAGGCCAATAGGCACGCCTGTCTCCTTCTGGACTTTTTTCGCGAAATAGAATCCTACCGCAGTGAATCCACCGGCCGTCTGTGGAGTGCAAACCTCCCATTTCCTGCGAACCTCATTGCCGGGTTTCTCTGCCGTGACGTGATCGAATTTTATCCTGCGCAGATTCGGATAATTCGCCGAATCCACATCTTCCTTTGCATTGCAACCACCAAGACCGAATTCCATGTTCGACTGGCCGGAACAGAGCCAGACATCGCCAACCAGGACATTCTTTATTGTGAGCGTGTTCTTGCCTGCGATAGTCATTTCCTGCGGCTCGGTATTCATTTTCATAGCGGGAAGTTTTGCCATCCACTTGCCTTTTTCATCGGCAACGGCAGAAGCCTCCGCCCCGCCTATCTTCACCGTGACTTTTTCCCCGGATTCTGCAGTACCCCAAACAGGAGTCGGAACATCCCTCTGCATTACAAGATTGTCGCTGAAAAGGTTTGATACCTGCACATCGGCGTTGGAACAGATTCCCAGCACCATTGCAGCCGCAAACAGCATTCTTTTAATTGTCATATTCATCTCCCTTTCTTATAATTTCATTGTGATTGTAGGTTCGTCAATAGTTGCGCGGACAGTATATCTTTTCCGCTGGCATAATGATGCCGAATGTTAAATTAGGTTTTACCTGAAAACTATATAGTCAATACCGACAATGGCAATCAGCCGGGCCAACTATAAGACCAGCGGTTAAAACCTAATATCCTGTCTGTAATCCGGATATCTTTCTACTCCTTTACTCAAATACTATCATAGCGTGTCCATTCAATTCTGGCAATAACAGTTCGGCATAGCCTTTATCATATTTGAATGTAATTGCCTGGCCGGTCGGCTGCCGTACGCGCAAAAACGCAGGGAAAAGTGATGAAAATTGCAGGCAGCGTTTTTCGTGAACTTATCCAGCGAACTCCGGATATCCTTGAAGATCTGTTCTGGCAGCAGGTCAATCGAGTCAGAAAGCTCAATCATGAGCTGACGGAAAAAATATGGATAGAGGATAAGGGTATGAGCTGGCGGCAGTACGGGAGCCAAGTGAACTGCCGGAAATTGTTCTCCACCACGTTTACCTTGACTCCTCCGGGTATTGGCACAGTTCCCCCATACACTCCTGATAACTCGTTTTTATCCCCCTCCTGTTTCTCCTCTTCAACAAGGAATAGGCCTCCCTGTTCAGCCTGAGCATCCCACTATAAGCAGCAGACAGACGGAAGCACACCCGAATTACATCTGAATAGGCGGATTAAGCAAATTTGTAAAATACGTTTTATTGATAACCTAGAGTAGGCGCTAGCCATCATCCAATTTGAGGCTGAATACAGCGTATCACTTGAACCTACAGGTCTGATCAGTGTCTTTACTGCGGAGAAGAGTCAGAAAATATTTTTATCCGGATAGTTTACTGAGGGATTGCAGATTGCACAATAACTTGCAATTGTTTTGAGAGTTTTTATTGAAATGGAGATTGTTTGATGTATTGTCACGTATACATACTTGATGATATTACTTTAATTAACCATAGGATGTTATACGTGGTTGCTAGGTCAAAAATTTGGCAGGACGTGAGGGGTGACCTGATTCGTCGGATTACTGGTGGGGAGTTCAAATTGAATTCCAAGTTCTTGTCCTTGACGGAGATTTCGAGCCAATATGGTGTTAGCGATATAACTAGCCGGAGGGCGATAGTCGAGCTCGTGAATTCAGGACACATTGAGTCTATTCCCGGAAAGGGATCGTATATAAAATGCCGGTTAGCGGAAAAGAACATTATTTTCCTGTCCGAAAAAAACATGGAGATCGGTGACGGTTTTCTACCGAGACTGGAATCTGAGATCTACAAGGGTGTAGTGATGGAGTGTGGTAGGCAGAACGCCGATGTCCAAGTTATGTCAAGTAAATATCTCAAGAACTGGCCTGCAAATAAGGATTTGCTTCTGATTATCCGTGGGGAGATAAAGATTGAAGATGCAAAATTACTTAAAGTCTTAAGCCGACCCAACTGCAGGAAGGTTTTTTGTCACACGGCAGAACCTGTCAAGGGAGAGGTTTCCGTCAGAATCCCGTATAAAAAGGGGATTTCCCTGGCGGTTGAACATCTGATCAGCAGAGGTCATAGGCGCATAGGCTTCATGTCTTCCAGTCTTGAGGTGCGTTCCATGTCGCTTCGTTTTGAAGGGTATTACGAGACACTTAAAAAACGTGCCATACCACTGGATTTCAGCCTGATCAAGGAACTGTCCAAGCCAAACCTTGAAAGTGACGAGGCGGCGGTTAAAGAGCTTTTGCTCCTGCCTGACCCGCCAACTGCTATAGTGACTGCGAATAATACACGCGCTTTGAATGTCCTGGAATATTGCCAGGCCTCTGGTATAAAAGTTCCTGAGCAGTTGGCGCTGGTGGCGTTCGACAACATACCGGAAAGCTTTATGGTCAGTCCAAAGCTTACGGTTGTCAACACTTTCTGGGAGAGGATTGGAGCTGCGGCGGTAGAAACGCTTCTGGAAATGGCAGACGACGAAAACAAGCATTTTGAAGATGTTATAATTCAGCCGGAGCTGGTTATCCGGGAATCGACTTAATCAAAATCAGGAGACAACGCATGGATGACATTGATAGAACTGTAGAATTGGTGAAAAAACTCCTAGCATCTTGCGATGATAAGGTAAAAACGGAATTAACTCGTCAATTGGAAGCTTTTACAGGTAGCTTTGACGAGGTTGTCAAACAGCTTCAGCCAAGAGCCCCGTCCAAAGCAGCCACAGGACTGCTGAAACAAATTCCGTTCTCGAATGAAACCTTTCAGGCGCAATATCCCTGGGCTCGCATGACCTGCGTAATTCCAGAGGATTATGATTCCGTGCGGAGCTATGGTCTGCTGATCTTTCTCCATGGCGGCGGGAAAGGGGTTGAAAACACCGCCCCGCAGAGTTATTGCACTCCGGAAAGCGGCCTGTCAGACATTTTTCAGACTTGCGGTCGGATTGTCTGTCTTCCTTCAGCGCCGCCTAACATGAAGAGCTTCTCCCGTTGGCATCTACCAGAGGTGGATGACTATATTGTATCCGTAATTGATGAAGTGAGCGGGAAATATAATATTGACCCGAATAATATTCTGCTAGCTGGACATTCGATGGGTGGACAGGGGGTGAACCACTTGGCGCACAGGATGTCGGATCGCTTTGCCAGCGTACTAAGTTCAGCCAGTTCTTGGGATATTGCCTACTGGCCCTGTCTGATGGGAACCGTCTACTGGGCGGTTCAAGGCCGGAACGATCCCGCAATGTTTCTCCGACGCCACGGCACCGATATAGAATTCATGAACCTCGCCCGGCAACGCCTGGATCAGGCGGGTGTGAGAAATTTCTGCCGCGAGTCGCAGGGGAGGCATCACGGGGCCCACAATCGAATGATGTTGAAGGAATGGTTGCGTTGGTGTGAAAATGAAAACATCCGGCGTGATCCCTATTATCCTCATGTGATAGCTGTGACACCGCGAGGGCTTACGCCATGGATAGATTTCAACCGTCACAAAACACCGCTGGCGGCATCGCAAAACCATATTGATTTCCATGAGCTCCAAGAGTCGCCCCATTGTCGCTGGGTAACGATTGATGAACAGGGAACAGAAACCATCATGTACGACATGGTGGAGATGTCTCACTGCAAAGACAATGTGGAACAGGACTGGAACGACTTTCAGCTGAACTTAAAACGCAAGCATATCAACGGCGGCCTGGTCGAGGCTTTTATCGACGGTGAAAACACGATTGAGGTGACTCCGGTCAACGCCAAGAAATTCACACTCTGGCTGCATCAGGACATGGTTGATTTCAATAATCTCCGGGTGATGGTTCAAGGTGTGGAAATGTTCAACGGCAAAATCACCCCATCGCTTGTGACTCTTTTAGAGTCTTATCAACGCAGGCGTGACTGGGGGATGCTCTACTCCGCCAAGCTGACGTTCGAGGACAAGGACGGTAAGTGGGCGCAGCAGGATCAGTTGAAGGTAATGGGTTAGATGGGAATGCCGTTAAGTTAAGGCTTGTTTGAGAGTAGCGCGGGTCTATCTGACCCGCGTTCCTTCGGTGGAAAACCTTTACTTGGCGCCATTCGGGTTAGATGGCAATATTGGAATTGCCTCGATCCGTTCACAAGCTAATAGGAATCGCACCAAGAATAAGAAGAGACAGATAAATAATTTACAGGAGGAGAGAGATGAAAGAAGTTAGGCTTGGTATCGTTGGAGCCGGAGGACAGCGTTGCTGTTTTCATGGTGGCTATCCGTTCTCCAGTACTAAAAACGCCAAGATATCGGCATTATGCGACAATCGTCCTGAGCGTCTGGCATATGCTAAAAAGATATATGAAAAAGCTTTAGGATACGAAGTTGAGGCGTATCTGGATTACAATGAAATGTACGCGAAGTCCGAACTTGACGCGGTATACGTAGCCGGTCCAAACGATCTGCATAAGGATATGTCCGTAGATGCTTTCGCAAACGGACTGCATGTCCTCTGTGAGAAACCAATGGAAATAACGTTGGATAGGGCGGATGCCATTGCCGGAGCCGCGAAGAAGTCAGGGAAAATACTTGGCCTGGCGATGCAGATGCATTACCGCCGCCGCTATCATAAGATTAAGGACATCGTATCGAGCGGGGCTATCGGCAAAGTAGCGCAAGTCTGGTGTACGGAATACCGTCCCCCATACATTGCCATGAAGGACTGGGTGTGGGATTCCTCCAGATCAGGAGGAGCCATATTCGAAAAGAACTGCCATCACTACGATATAATGGATCTGTGGGTTCAAAGCATGCCGACTACAGTATACGCCACCGGTGGCATCATGAAACACTTAAATCCGCACGGCATCAAAAGCGATATCATAGACAACGCCTGGATCCTCAATGATTACGAGAACGGCGCCAGAGGCATGGTCAGCATCAACTTCATGGCGACCGAAACGCAGAAGCACTACCGTGAGTTCGGTGTTCATGGAACAGAAGGGAAGATATTCTTTAACACTACGGACGATGAAAAAATCCATGTTACTTATGCCAGCGGTGATAGCGAGGTAATTTGTGTGCCCGGGGAATTCCGCGAAGGAATGTTCCAGGATTTCATAGACTGCGTCATCAGCGGCAGACAGCCGATGGTAAGCCCGGAAATGGGGCGCAAGAGCCTCCTGGTTCCGATGGCCGCCGAGCGTTCCATCAGGGAAAAACGGGTTGTCCATGTTAGTGAGCTGAAATGATACTTCAAATGCACTCCCCATGTATAGCAAGTATGTTGAATAAAATTAAAACCTGAGATTTTCATAAGTTTTCTAATCTTGAGGAAAAGGCGATGCTATGAAACGGCTGGCTGTCCTAACAGAAACGGAACGCTCCGCTGATACCGGAAGTTGGGAATTTGTTGAACCCGCCATGGCCCGAAGCGACGAAGAACGCGCGGCAGACTGTTGCTATAAGCTGTTTGTCCCCTTGCCGGGTATCCAGTCTTTCCGTGTTGTCGTCCGTCTGCAAGGTTGTGCTGGCGGTGGATTGACCCGGGCGGGATCCTATACGTTTCAAATTGGGACTGAAAACATGCCAGTCACCAGGATTGGGCATGGAGAAAGGATCGTGTCCGTTACAGGGCGGTTTCGAATTTCGCCTACAGGCGAACGTGAACTGCTGTATGAGCGGGCACAGGGAATGATCCGCATGGAAATGGATGGAGAAGTCCTTCTCGAAGCACAGGATCCGCAGCCTTCAGAACGCATCTTTGATTGGGCGTTTGCGTTGCCTGCCGGCGTCAGGATGATCGAGATTTCCGTTGAGGGGGATGAAGCTGAGAAGCGTTGCAGTGGCATCATCCATCCCGTGACCGCCTATAATTTGCACGTGTGCATTGATTTTTATGACGACCTGATCGAGAATGCATGGAGTGAACGGACATTTCGGGAGGCTATGGCGTTCTATGCCGTCAACCGAATTAGGCGCGTCTATTTCATGGACATGTATGGTTACCGCAGCGGCATGTGGGATATCCGTGGCCGAAGCCCGAACTGTTTTCCATTGCAGCAACGTAATATTGATAAGACGTACGCCGCCGTGGGCGAATTCCTTCCCGCCTGTGTTCGCACCGCGCATGCGGCCGGTCTGGAGGCGTTTGCACTGTTAAAGCTCAATGAGTTCGGATTTCAATACACTTCACCACATGGATCGGAAGGCGCGACCCGGTTCGGCAAGGTGCCGCGGCTGGATGGAATGATGTGGTGGTGCTCGCGTTTCGTGGCGGAGCATCCGCACCTGCGGTTGGAGCGGCATATGCGGGATATGCCCGGGGATCTGGAGAGGCTCGTGATCCGCTCAATCGTCCTGTCGGCAGAAGAGGGATGTGAAAGTGATACGTTCATCCCACGCCTATGGGTCAGCCGGGATAATGCCATCTATGAACCATATTGCGGCCCCATGGTGGTGCACCGTAACGGGGACAAGCTGCTGGCATTGGATGAACTGCGTATCACCGAGCCGTTCCTGGCGGTAGATCCGGAAGGTCGGACGGCGCATCGGTTCGGCAACACCTTACGACGGCTTGTTGAAGTCAGAGACGAAGCTGGCAACATGTTGCCTATCAGCTATGGATTGAGGTATCAGCCGGGTGCCGCACCCTGGACAGGGGCCGGATTTGTTTACGACCATTCAGGGGATTTTTGCAATAGCTTGGATGATTATGCCTGGTTGGACGGTGGGCGGCCTATCGGAGTGGCGCGAGGGCACGAGCGCTATCTGTCCGGCGTTTTGTGTGAGGCCTACCCAGAGGTGCAGGACCGGTGGATGCGGGAGATTGAGAGATGTATAGAGGCTGGGGTGGACGGGATTGATTTCCGGTTCAACACACATACCAGGACGTTGGATTGGGATGTATTCGGGTATAATCCTCCGTTAGTCGAAGCATATGCCAAACGATACGGGGCCGATATCATGCGTGAACCGTTTGACCCGGAGAAAATGCAGATGTTAAGAGGGGATATATATACCCGGTTTCTGCGCCGGGCCAAGGCCCGTTTGAATAAAGCTGGCAAACGCATGATTCTTCATGTCGAAGGAGATGATTTTGCACCTGGGGCAAAGGCGCATATGAATGTTCATTTCGATTGGCCGACATGGCTGGCCGAAGGGCTTGTTGATGAAATCACACTGAACAGTAGCAGCGCACATGGAATGTCATCTCCTCCAGTAGTGTCTGCTGCACATGAGTGCGGGATTCCGGTCAATTTCCGGCCGCATTTCAGTTCAATTCGCAGCAGCCCCAACGGAGCGCTGGCGATCGCCGCCGCCAGACAGGACGCGTTGGCCGGAGGAGTGGACGGGTTTATTATTTACGAGAATAATTCGTTCATGGCGGCGCAAGCAGACGGAGGAATTGCCTTGACTGCCCCATGGCTGGTGGAAGAATTGAAAACAAATGCGCGATAGCTATCCAATATCATGACAAGAGAAAAAGATTCTGGAACAGTAAGAATTATGGAAAAAGCGGATAACCATGATAAAACAGGATTGATGGTCAGTCCTGACAGGGAAAACGGCATTTACCGGCAGGGTGAAACCGTCTACTTCGCGGTAAGCGCGAAAGGTCTGTCACCGGAAATTGCGATAAACTATGAAATTCAAAGGGGCTGCGGTGAGCTGATTCAATCAGGTAAAGCAAGTGCTGGTTCCCGTATCGGCATAAAAGCGGATAGGCCTGGTTTTTTTTGCATCATCCTGACACATGAAGCGCTGCACGCGGAAGCGGCTGTCGGAGTAGATCCCTTACTGATCAAGCCGTTCCTGCCACCACCGCCCGACTTCAATGCGTTCTGGAATAAGAAACTGGCGGAACTCGCCAAAGTCCCGATATCTTCCGTCCTAATGAAAATCGCGTCACCTGACGAGAAAACATATCAGGAATGGAACTCGGCATCCCCGGTTTTTGGAAAGACGACACCAAGGCCTTTCATGCAAATCGACGTTTTCGAGGTGGAATCCAGGATATTGGAAGGCAATCCGGCAAGAGGATACGTGGCTTATCCGAAGGGTGCGGCAACCGGAAGCCTGCCTGCCGTGTTGTTCACGCACGGCTCCGGATTCTACGACTCGGATCTCATGAAAACATGTGCGGCCGCCCAACACGGATTTCTAGCCATGGATATCAATGCGCATGGTTTGCGCATTGGACAAGCCAAAGAATATTATGACCGCACCGCTGAAGAATTTAAGAAGTCCGGGGAAAGCTTTTGCAGGAAGGGACGAAAAAGTAAAGACACCATTTATTTGGCGCAAATGTACTTGCGCCATCGCCGGGCATTGGATTTCCTCTGTTCCCGTCGAGAATGGAATAGGCGAGACCTGATCGTCCGCGGGTGCAGCCAGGGTGGAACTCTCGCGCTGGCCTGCGGCGGACTGGATTCCAGGGTGACATGCATCTGTGCTGGCGTACCGTCGGTGTGCGATGCCACGCGCCCATATTTGCTTAAGAAATGGTTCCTCAACGCGGATGACGACCAGTCGGATATCACGGAGGTCAGGGAAGCGTCCAGATATGTTTCCGTGGACAACTTTGTTCCGAATATGAAGGCGAAGGCGTATTTCACTGTCGGCTTTCTGGATACTTCCTGTCCTCCAGAAAGTGTTTATGCGGCATATAACGCCTATGGCGGTCCCAAGAAGATATTCAACGGGGTTGCACTCGGGCACAGTGAAATCCCATCAGCAATCCAGTATGATGACTTCTCTAGATTCATGATGGGGCTGGACAGAGACAAATGAAATGAGAAATGGGAAGAAAAGAGATGGAATAAGACAAGAGTCGGAGAACCAAGATTTATTTTAAATAAGCAGTAAAACATTGGCGAAAGGATTTGAGGTTATGGAAAAGTTGAGAATTGGTATTGTTGGTACAGGGCAGCGTGCCTGCTTCCATGGAGGGTGCATGTTTAAGGATTGCAAGGACATTGCGATATTCGCAGCAATATGCGACAATCGTCCGGATCGTGTGGCCTATGCCAAGGAATTCTACCAGCGGGAATTTGGACATGACATCCCGACATATCTGGACTACCGGGAGATGTACGCCAAAGCCAAGCTGGATGCCGTGTTCGTCTGCAGCCCCAACGACCTGCATCGGGATATGACAGTCGCTGCTTTTGAGGCGGGATTGCATGTCCTCTGCGAGAAACCCATGGAGTTGACGCTGGCGCGTTGCGATGAGATGATCGCCGCCGCAAAGAAATATGGCAGAATCCTGGGCATGGGCATGCAGATGCATTATCGCAAACGCTATTTCAAAGTCCAGGAGCTTATCGAAAAAGGAGAGATCGGAACCCCGACCATGGTCTGGTGTACGGAATACCGGAATCCTTTCATTGAGATGAAGGACTGGGTCTGGGAAAAGAAGCGCAGCGGCGGGGCGATCGTCGAGAAGAACTGCCATCACTACGACATCATGAGCATGTTCGTAAACAGTGAGCCCACTACTGTCTACGCCACTGGCGGGCAGATGAAGCACGCTGAAATCTACGGGCGCAAGAGCGAGATTGTCGACAACGCCTGGATCGTCAACGACTATGCCTCGGGTGCAAGAGGCATGGTCGGAGTATGCTTCATGTCCGTCCAGGAACATTACCGTGAGTTCGGGATCATCGGCACCGAGGGTTCCATTAAATTCCACACGGTTGATAATGAGATCATCCACATGACCAACTGCAAGGGGGAACGCTTTGACATTGAAGCTCCTGGCGTTGTTCGAGGGGATATCTTCCGTGACTTCATCAATTGCGCCATGACGGGTGCGACGCCGCTCATGACGGGCGAAATGGCCCGTGCCAGCATGCTGATCCCGTTGGCTGCGGAGAAATCCATCGAAGAAAAACGCGTTGTCCATGTCAATGAGTTGAAATAACATTGGGGAGCACCTATGAAATATTCAATAATGACCTGTCCGATGAGTAAGACTAAGATGATTTCCATGTCAATCATTTATTTTATATCCATGCTATTTGTTATGCTGACAGGGGCAAGTCATTATTGCCGCTGATGGTTTGAGGTGGTTCCGCGGGCAGTTGCATGTGCATACCTTCTGGTCCGATGGACAGGGATTTCCGGAACAGGTGGTTGATGCCTGTAAAAGCCTAGGATACGATTTATTGTGCATGACTGACCATAATCTATTTGCGAAAGATAAGGACGTTTGGTACGATGTAGTTGCTCAGGGGCTGGCGGAGCGTGGCCGCCGAAAATTTCACAAGCAATATTTGATACATATGTCCAGTCTTTTGGAAATGACTGGGTGGATAGCAAAGCCATGCTTATTTTCAACCATCCGTTCTGGGTCTATTACGACATTGTTCCGCAGAACCTGATTGACTGTCCTTAAATACGCTTCTTCTAGATTTGCAACAATGGCTCCGACTATGCGCCAAATTATAACGCCGACAAGTTTTGGGAAACGGCAGTTCGCCTATGGGATATTGACGGGCAGTTTTCCAGACGGGATAAAATCTCCGGCCAAGGCTCCAATGGCTGAGGCATCGGCAGAGCCTCCACCATATCCGTAAATAACACAGGGTAGCTCCGGAAGATCCCTTGCGGCAAAAGGATTTCCCATCAGGACAAAGACTTTTATTTTTTTCCTCAAACCCCTTATCATTGCGAGCAGAGAGCGCGGGAAATCGGCAGTTCCCTTATATGAGTTAATCATTGCGAGTCCGATAAAGACAACGGACTCATACTTTGATGCGGCATCCATGGTCTTCTCCATTTCTTCAGGCCCGGGATTGTCTGAAATCTGAATTACAGATGCTTTTGAAAATCTTTTTATTACGAGGATTGAAATGTCCTTTTCGGTATTGTCCGCATTGATCTCGAGACCGCCCGTTTCAGATTGGCCTTCTCTTGCGATTATAAATAATACGTTTCTTCCCCGGGCTTCGGCGAGATGTTTGCCGCTTCCCAGAAGGGTTATCGATTTCCGGCTCATGGAGACGGAGGATTTCCTATGTTTCACTAGGTCGGCTTTTCCGGGCTTGCTATCGTAAATGTTTTTCTTGGCCCTCAGTATCTTTTCATAGGAGCGGTTTATTCTTCTTTCCGTGAGTTTTCCATTCCTGAAAGCCTTGTACATGAATTCAAGCTGGTGCGCTGGCGATATGTTGTAGTTCCCCAGAATTATGTCATGTCCGGCCACTAATGCCTGTATCATAAGTTCCTCGGGAGAATAATCCAGGGAGATGCCTTTCATTGCCAGGGAATCAGTTATCAGAAGCCCGTTGAATCCAAGTTTGTCGAGATAGCTTGTCAATTTCCTTGAGACTGTCGCTGGAACTGTCCCATCGACAGCTTCAACGGCGATGTGTCCGCTCATTATTCCGTTCAGGCCGGATTTTCCTATCAGTTCCTTATAAATAAACAGTTCTTCATTTTCAAAATCCTTCCTGCTGCATTTTAAGACTATCGGCTCAATATGGTTGTCATTATCAAAACGCCCGGCTCCCGGATAGTGTTTTGCGGATACCTGCATGCCATTGTCCTGATACCCCTTGACCATGGCTGCGCCAAGCCTCACTATTTCATTTTCATTAGAGCTGATACACCTTATGTTCGCATAGGGATGAGCCGGCTCATTAGCCATGTCTAGAACTGGACCGAATACGAAGTTCACCCCGAATTCACGGGCTTCCCGCGCCATAATTGAAGCCCATTCGTATGCTGTTGCCTCCGAGCCGATAGCTCCAAGAGACATCTCACACGGCAGACGCGTTCCATTAAAATTACCCCCGGTAAACCCTTCCTCCATGTCGGCTGCCATGAAAAGCGGCACAGGTGACATGGACTGCGCCTCCCGGACTTCGTCGCGTGTATTCCGACTCCTTATCTGAACGCCTCCGAGCCAGCCTTTTTTTATAAGATCGTATGTTTCTTCAGGGAAAAGATCCAGTCCCCTCGCCATGAGCATTTGCCCGAGTCTAACTTTGATTTCCTTCTCGTCTCTTTTAATATTCAAAATTCAATTCCTTCCTGTTCTGGTGAGTTGCGAAATTCGCATATAAATTTCAAAATCTGGAAGAACTAATTAAGACACGCTAAAGCCGCGAACTCCGTAAGCGTTAAGTTGGGTGTTCTACCAAACAAATTTAGCTCCCCCGTGGGTTTATGTCAAGTAAAGATTGCGGGGCTAACGGCAGTGCTATTAGCCCCGCAATCTTCTTTTCCTGCCAGGTAAACTGGCAGGGGGAGCAAGTACGTCTATTTGGCTGCCTGATACAATCACCATCCGTCTGAAGTGCCGTAATAATCTTTCCTTCCCCAGAACGCACGTTTGTAAGGAGTGGCGTCTATTCCCGAATTCGGAACCGAAAGGAGCTTACGGGATTCCCCATGGCCATCCACAAAATAAACATTCATCTCGCCTGAATGTCGGAACTTGTCAGAAAACAAAGTGTATGTGTCGTTTGAATAGCCATATGTTTCCATTCTGTTGTTACTGCCTTCTTTGTCACCCAGGAAGGAAACATTCGAGGGTTTGGGCACCCAGACGAATCTTAACCAGTGCGTGGAATCCTCTGCTCCCATCTTCCAATTAAGATAGGTGTTCTGCCCGTAATGTGAACCTTTCCATGAGTTCCATTCAGTTTTCCCTCCTACTTCCTTACGCGTCTCTGCGGGGCAGAGATAAATCCCTACCGGTCCTCCCTCCGTCAATCCTTTTGAGGATGCCGGCACCTTGACGTAGTCTAGATAAACAAGTAATTGCTGCCAGTAACCTGTGTTTATAAACAATGTCGCATTCGGAGGGGTGAAATCATTATAATCACCGCTGTAATTGAATGAACACATGTAAAGCCCTTTAATCTGGTTGAGGCAGTCTGTTTGTTTTGCCTTATCCTTTGCCCTGCTTATAGATGGCATCAACATGCTCGCAAGTATTGCAATAATGGCGATCACCACGAGGAGCTCGATGAGGGTGAAAACATTGGCGATTGGCGATTGGCGATTGCCAAGTTTATTCTTGTATCTTAAATCATTAAATCGGGAGTTGGCAATTGGAAATATTTCATTTTCCATTAGTTTGCGCTCTGATAAAGGGCCATTCGCTTTCATGATTCCCTCCTTTTTTCATTATTTTTGAATTTTTCTTCCTTAATATTCTGTTCCCTGCTAGATTCGCAACAGCCACCGTTAACCTCAGACGCTTTGGCCTGAATAATGTAACGCGGGCATTCCTGCCTGCGAAATGGTCAGACAGGAATGGCCGGCCTCCATTAAATAAAATACATTCATCGCATATCATAATACATTGTAAAATAGATACTTGCGTTTTACCTTTCAATTCAGGTGCAATCCTCATGAGACGCCATCTTTGTCAGATAAACCGTCATTCTTTGGGATGATGTTGAAACTTCGTTAAAAAAGTATAAACCCTAAATTATTGGCGCATGCCAGATGCTCCGGATACAGCTTCAATTATATAAGATTTGCCGTCGTCAGTCAATCCTTCACCGGAAAGGCTGCCGTTAAAATGAAATAATGCGGACGTGTCTTTGTCTGTGACGAATTCTTTCATGTCGGGTTTGAATTCATCCTTATATCTGACAATACGCGAAATTCGCAGCTCATCGATTACTGATTCGGACGGTTGGAATCCGCTGTTCAACGAACCTATCTGAATCGGAAACGGATTTTTCGTTTCCAGTATGGCTGTCAACTTTTCAGGCAGTCTGTCGGGCTTGTTGACAAGAGGACTTCTAGAGATGCATTTCCCGTCAATGAAAATTTTCAGCATATCCTTTTCCTTGGCGGAAACATCCCAGACGCATGCCACATGATGCCAGATTCCTGGAGTCCATGATTTATCGGCTCCGACAGGTGCGGAAACCACCCAGCCAGCGTAATTTCCATTGTACAGAGTACATGCAATTGAAGAATTATTTCCATAGTAAGATATTGAGAGCGGTGAATTATTGATGATCCTCGGATTGTCCTTTCTGCCGGGGCCATAATGAACAAAAGTTTTACATTCCCCGAATATGTCGCTTTTCTGCATTGGCGGATCCCGGTAACCCTGCCAAGAAGGTTTCACCCAGAATTCCACAGTTCCGCATGCTCCATTAAAAAGCTGAACATCCTTGGCGTCAATCTTCAACACGCTTGTGAAGTGACATTCTCCGGAAATTCCTTTGCCTCCATCTAGACCTAGAGCAAAAATGTTTCCAGTTTTATCAGTGCCCTGCCAGCCGCCAAAGCGGAACCAGTGCTCTGAATTGCCTTCCTTTGCCGATACCTTTACAAGAACCCCGCCGCTTTTGCAGATCTGCTGATATTCCAATACACAGAAATCAGAGGCTGTCCACTTGTAAAAAACTCTGTCGATTTCTATTGTCTTCATACATTGAAGTCTGCCGTCATTCCCATATCCCTCAAGTGTTACCCTGACATCGTTGAGTACTACGTTGCTTTCCACTTCAAGCTTTATTTCAGCTACAGATGCGATGGCATCCTTAAGCGTTTGCGTCTCCACCTTGAATGCCAGCGCCTCCACTTGAATTGAAGGCGGAGGACAGGGATTTTCCGTCCATACCAGGCGGCAGAACTTCTTCAGGTCGTGAAATCCACTGCTTCCCTGGGAAAGTATTGAACTCATCTCAACTTCAGCCGTAAGAGGGCATGATCTTGCAATATTAACCTGCCACGCATTCTTCTCAGTAACTCCACCCATGGCTGAAATTGGAATCCTTATCTCCGCATTCCATTTTTTCCATCCTGGGCTGACAGCCGATACGATGCCAGGGCAAACCCATGAGTTGTCTGCAGTCCATTTGATTGCCCCGTCCGGCCCTTCGGCTTTATTATACTGCTGCTTTAAAACGCCATTACTGCCTATGAACAAATGGACGTAATCCCCTTTCATCTCAGGGCTTGTCAGGAAAAGTTCAACGGTGTCTTTTTCAGGTATGCTTTCATCTTCGCCCGGAACATGGCAATTCATAGCCACATAGATGTTTTCCTTGTCATAAAGCATTTTTACCCTTGTCCAGGCTGTCGCCGCCTGAGCACCCTTGTTCAATACTAGAAAAGTTTCAATGGGATAGGCGTCTTTCCATGCCTCTTCAGAAAGCTTTCCGTCAAGAGTTATTTTTCCGTCTGTTTTTTTCGCCCTTACGACACGGTCCGCGGAGATCGCATCTGTCACGTGTTTGGGGGCGGCACCCAGCGAGCCGAGTTCTTTAAGCTCCGAAGCCGTTTGTTTCAAAGATTTTTCCGCCAATGAGAAATCGGCATTGTCAGACATGAAATTACGCCAAAGCCCACTCCATTTATTGAAAGGTTTCTCACTAATCACAGGATCATCCGGCTGTTCCTTCCTTAGTTTTTCCCTGTCAACGTTTCCCTCTTGAACATATTCAAGCCCTTTCCGTAACGCCTCTTCGGCCCCTTTGACATCCTGTTTCATCGCGAGTTCTCGGGCCAGCAGATTCTGAGCGCGCGATTTTGCCATCCACATGGACATATGCAGGGACTCCCTGAGGTAGACAAAACGCAAAAATGCGAAATCATCCATGCCCATTATGGATTTTGTGTCTATGCATTTCTTCCAGAGTTCATCCAACGCTTTGGCTCCGGTTTCGGCATTATCGGCCTGCCACTGCATCCTCTTATAATCTTTAAGCCAGTCGAACTGTGCGCCTACCTGTCCGAATATTTGCCTCATATCAATGTTCTGCGACACAACCCTGAGAATGTACGGTGCGGCCTCACGTCCGAAGACATTGCGCACAAGATTGGGGAGTACTAGGGTGTAAATCTCTCCTTTCGGTTCCGAATGTTTCCATTGTTCGGAAAGCGGAATATCCCACTTGTCGAAAGGCTTGGCCCCGGGTGTAATTTTATTCCATGAATACTCACGCACCGCAAGGGATTCGAGAGGAAGAAGGGTGTCAATGTAATTGATGAAGAAGACATCATTCGGATTGTCGCAGAAAGTCGGCGTCCAGCATGCAGCCTGTGAGAAGAAGGATTTCCAGGCGTGCGACATCAGCGCATCCCATATGAACGCACCTCTCCCTGGCGTCAGACCACGATACACCTCAATTGCCTCTGGAGCAGATTCCCTTATGCAGAAGGTGACATCGTTTTTTGGAAAAGCCGCATGCAGCCTTTTCCAGTGCTCCGTGTATTTTTCCCTGTACTTCGTCGCAAGCTCTTTGACGATCGGGCTGCTGCCGTATCGCCCCTCCAGATCAGCTTCAGCCGTTTTCTGGCAGAGAATGCTTACGCCGTACGGGTAAAATGTAAAGTGAAGATTCGCGTCAGGATTGAGCTTTTTTATCTCGTCATAATAAATCTTAAATTTATTGACAGTTGCCGCGGTATAGTCGTCACCCCAGCGTTTTCTGCATATGTCGCAGCGCTCGTTCCACTGGGCGGGATTGTCATAATATCCCGTGTCGGTATCGTGGAGGCCAATATCCGTAATGCCCGTTGACTTGATATATTCACCCAGGTTTCTGGCGGTTTCATGACAGATCTCGTCCTGACTCCAGCATCTGATCCACCTTGCGAGATTGGGGTGAGGGCCGGAATCCGCGAGGCACTTGTTGCTTTTCGCTATTTCAGGATATTTTTCTGCAAGGCCGGCAAACGGCGCCTCAGCAAAAAGCAAAGCTCCGATTCCTCGGTCTTTTCCATATTCTATCCCTTCTCTGATTACATCATGGCCTTTGATATGTTCAAAAGTGCCTCCCGCAAGAAATGGGCCATAATAACCTAAAAGGGTTACCTTTCGTTTAAGCAGCCAGTCGTAATATTTTCTCACTGCCTCAATATACTCCCCCTTTATCTTTTCAGTAGGATTGCTGCTGCTTCTTATCTGCCGGTATTTAGACATGATTTCAGGCATTGCCGTAGTTCCGACAAAGTCAGCCCCCAAAGTTACTTTTATGACATCAGGCCAATCTCGCACAAGCGCACTCCTCCATACAAGCTCACTTCCTTTTCTCTGGATCAGTTCGGCAAAGGTGACACATGCATAAAGTGCGCCGATATTATCAGCTCCTGCCAGATAAACTTTTTTGCCGTCGTCGGAAATCTTAATCTCATAGCCTCTTTCTCCGGGATTTTTATCGCCTACATTGACCACACCGTCCTTTACTGCTGCGGCTATAACGGGATTGTCCGACAAGGTGCCAATGGCAATGGAAATTTTATCGTGTGGCGCTAAATCCGACTTGATGATTTTCAATGGTTTCCCGCCCAACTCTGAAATGCGTCTGTTTATCCAGTCCGCGCCGATTGCAGATTGGCTTGCAGGAGCGCTTCCAGCAAGGAGTACTATGTTGTCATCCAGGGGGATCCATTTTCCTGAGAGCGTTATAAGTTTCGGCATTGGGACAATGTCGATGTCATTCCATAATTCAGCGGTTGCCGATGAAGATTGCCTGCCGTCCCTGCCTGTCAGTTCTGAACCGCATGACGAAACAAGGATAGCCGCCCCACATGCCAATAAAAGCATGGCTGGCTTTTTCAGGATAGATAATTTTTTCATCATTTCCATTTTCTCCATTTAATTTGCATTTGAAGGATCTAATTTACTCCGGCGCTGAACATGAATTTCACATTACGTCATTCATGTCTCTGTTCCTTCTGAATCAGTATTCCGCGCCGGACAAGCTGATCTTATTCAAAATACTGCTTTTGTTTGCCGGGATGCATTTCTCCCAGTTGGTCATAAGCAGGCCTGTTCCATTATTGCCGACAAGCGCCTTACGCCATTCTGTCACCTTTTCCATTTTGGTTCCAGGCGCGGCCCAAACATCAAATCCCTCATCCGAGAGCCTCTTCACGCATTCCGGATTGGCTTTCTCGTAATTCCAGAGGACATGGACGATATCCTTGGAGATCAGTTTCTCGGCGGCAATCGATTTCTCCGCATGCACCTGGGCAATGCTTTCAATCCTATTGAGGCATGAATCATTCCATATCACAGTCCGGAGACCATGCCTGGCAACAACAAGCCGCAGTTTTTCTATCGCGGCAACGTACTGCGGTACAGATCTGTAATGGTCTTCATCCATTCCTATATGGAAGAACTTCCGCGGCCTGCAGACTTCCACAAGTTCCGATATGACTTCGTCGGCTATTTGAAAGTATTTGTCCAATCCTTGAAGCCAGCTTATCTGATCAACGTGGGGCATAAGCCACAGATCGTGACGATTTCTGCCGCTTTTGGAGAAGTTCAACTTTGGGACAATGTCAATGTTTTTGTCGTTTGCATATTTGGACAGCCGCCCGAGAGCATCCATCGGAACGGTGTAATGCCTTTTCAATTCGGGATGTGATTTGTATTCAACGCCGTCTTCGCAATCTACAACAAGTAAGTTCATGCCATGCCGTGATATTGCATCAACAATCTCAAAGGCTGTCTGAAGATCGAATTTCTCCTCTTTTTCCTTGCTGTCGCACCAGGAAGGATCATAATGGCTTATGTGCAGTAAGAGACCTTTATACAGTATTTCACTCATTTCCCTTGCCCTTCATATTAATTGCCCTGTTTTCATTTATGCTTTCAGTTTCCATTCTCAATTCCTTCATTATTTTAATTCAGCGGTGTTTTCAATCCATGATATATTGAAGGATGTCGAACCTGAACGGTTTCCGTCAAAACGGATGACTGGGCATGACTCTTCAAAAAGGTCAAGAGAGTATCTTGATGAATTTGTCTCGACCTTTACAGGGGTGAATCCGTTTGATGCAAGAAATATTTTCGAGTCCTTCTGGAAATAATGTTTCACTTTTATCGTAAGCATCTTCTCTTTTTCATTCCAGGTGACGTTTTCAAGATCAACAGCTCCCTGGGAAAAATGCATGTTGGTTGAAAGCATCTGGGGATACCCTTCCACTTTTTTAAGAAGGACAAGGCTGGAGTCATGCGGCGAGACTCCCTTTAACTGGATATCATTTGAAAATACGCCGACATATTTCTCCTCATAGAATGAAAAAACATGATATCTGTTGTTTCTGTCGGGTATCTTAATTGTATAATCCCTTATCTCTTCGCTCCAATTTATCAGGGCGTAAACCAGGTAGCTGTCAAATCTGCATTTTACGTTTAGGCGGTAAATTGACGGAAAGAAGTCCTTGGGGAACGGATCCATTATTTCAGCGGCCTCGGGATAGACGGGGAAAAGCTTTGATATCCAGGAAAATCTGGAAGGTGTCCGTGCAAGCTCTTTCATGGGGTCTGTCAGAAGCATCCCCCCTGAACCCATGAAAGCCGATGTCAGTTGAGTCCTTAATTCTTCTTCCGTGAAAATGTTTTCAACAGCATCTGGATTGCTTCCGCGTTCCGCACAATATGGTGACGGAAAATTCCTGAGTACGACATTTTCCCTGTGATTGCACCACCATGTATTGTGGAGAAATGACATTATAAGTTCTTTTCCATAGACCCTAGGCGCGTAGATATCGCCATTGATTCTATTGCCGTACCACTTTGGATGGTTGTCTGTCTGGACCCTGTGCAAATCCACAAATCCGAGTGCCAACCCCATCATGCCTTCGCCTTCAATCAGGACATCCTTTCCCGCTTCTCCACGCATTACGCTGAATGTTTCGGTCAGCATTTCAGAAATGGTTTTGCTCCTGTCATTGAGTTTTCCCTTCCTGTAGAGAGCATAATTGGGGCCATCCAGCTTGATCCATTTCACCTGCCATTCATCTACGAAAAGCCTGATTTGTGTTTTCAGCCACTCAATTGTTCCTGGACTTGTGTAATCAATAAGACAGGATTGCCCGACATTTGAATTTTTAAGTTCAAGAGGTTCACCGTCTTTTCCCTTCAGGAGCCACTCGGGATGTTTTTTTACGACATTCGTATTTACGTTCTGGATGTATGGCGCGAACCACAGTCCGAACTTCAGCCCCTTTGAATTGATCTTTTCGGAGAGATATTTAATGCCTTTGCTGAATCCCGGTTTTGGGGTGCTCCATTCTGAAAGATGCATGCAGAAACCACCATCGACCTGTACAAAATCCAGTGGGCACCCTTGTCTTTTGAGCTCGGCTATGACGTCCGCGCTGTCCAGGACATCTTCTAGAGTCTTTTCATTTCTGTAATATTGCCAGTCATTCCATCCAGTCGGTATGGAGTCAGGGATCAGTGGTTTTTTGAGAAAGGCGGCATTCTGAGCCCATTTTTTCAGCAAGAAATTCAGATCGTCGCCTTGATTGATATAGACAAGATCCAGCATTTTCGATTGCCCCTTTTCAAGAAGGACTCCATCGAGGATATTCCTGTAGGATAATGAAAAGCTCTTTTGCCTCATATCCATTTCGACAGAGACGGTGCCTTCCGAAAGGGCGAAGGACGCAGCGCCTATTGCAACTGCATTACTGCTGTCAGCAAGTTTCAGGACAAGCAGGGAGTTAGAATTAACTTTGACAGCATCTTCGGTTTTTTGAAGTGTAACGCTGAACGCCCTCATCCAGTCCTGCTCTTTTTCAC
The DNA here is from genome assembly GCA_964540865.1 of uncultured Victivallis sp. Taxonomy (GTDB): domain Bacteria; phylum Verrucomicrobiota; class Lentisphaeria; order Victivallales; family GWF2-50-93; genus GWF2-50-93. The sequence continues at coordinate 5,871 of CAZION010000005.1, read as the reverse complement.
AGGCAAGATCCAATGTTCCAAAGAATACCGGATCCCCCGGCATGTTAAACCCGAACCTCAGAAAGTCTATTCTATTCGTATTCTCAATTTTATGATTGATTATTTCAAGCGATTCGACATGTATGTCACCACCAGAGTTGTTTTTCAAAACAGGTTCGAGAGCAGTTTCACCATAAAGCGTGTCTTTAATATTTATTTTTAAACTTATTCCCTCGCCTTCCCATATGAACGTGTCCTTCTTGTCGAGCCGTATGGTCTTGTTTTCCAGTTCGAGATTAATGAAATGTGAATTTAGGAAATCGATGTTTTTCATAAAAGTATTTCTTTTATTTTTTGCTTGCCAATAGGAATGAAACCAGTGAGGTTCTCCCAGTTTCACGCATGCGCGGGACTGTTCTTCCAAACCACGGGAATTCCAATGTCAGGGCTATGGCACCGAATTCTTTCCGGACGTAGCCCTTCCAACTTTCCCATTCTTCCTTGCAGATTTCAGATCCTGAATTCTCCAGGAAAAGTTCCGTCCACTCCACTTTCCAGAACTTTCCATCCTGATGTTGGTCGGGCATGAGTTTCTTGAACTTCTCGGCGAAATGCTGGGTATTGGCAAGAAGCCCATCCTGATTTTTCGACATCCAGTTGTGGATGTTAAGAAGCAATCCTGGTTTTACCTTGTCAACATAATCCTTAAGGGCACGCCATGCATCGTCATCCTGCTTTATTGTTCGATTGAGATCCGCCCCTCTTGGCGCTGTAAGGCGACTCATTCCATTGTATACACCGTCAGGATTGGTCATCGGCAGAAAGTGAAAACGGAAAGATGCCCTGAAATATCTTGCCAGCTCGTCGTCGGACAGCAGAAAGTCGATCATGCCTTCGGCACAGAACGAACCGGCCGTCTCATAGGCATGGTTCCTGGACATGAAAATCATGTCCGTCTTGTTTTTCCATCCAGAGGGATCATCAATCAGGAGAAGGGGAATCTCCCTGCCTTCGGAGCTCTTTCCTATGCTGGAATATTTCGCACCATGATTTCCATCCTTCGACTTCATGTACCAGAGCGACATTCCATAGCTGTAATAAGGGGAAGTGTCAATGTGGGAGAGCCCCGGTGGAAGTTCGATTCTGAGCCTTGCACCTGGATACTCTGGTTCGACGGGAAACATCTTCCATTCAGCGCCCCCCGGCATCAGGACATGGACATAATCATGATAATGAAGCCTTTTCTGCTTTTTGTCCTCCCAGTTTATGAAGCATTCGAAAATACCCGTCTTGCCGGAAATGTTTTCGACTTTTATTGAGAACCGGCTCCCGCCGTCACATTCAGAATTCTCCTCACTGATTCCAGGGGAGGGACGCCACATCGGCCTTACTTCAAATGTTCCATCGTCTAACGTAGAAACCCCCTCATCTGAAAAAGGGCAAGAGCCGTCAAACCCGGTAATGACTTTGAAAGTTTCCACAATGTCTCCTTTTCGTTAATCAAATTGTGCGTCACGCCAAAAACAGCAAATAGGAGAAAATTCTTATTATTTGTAATACATCGAATAATAGATACATTATAATATCATTTCATGTATTGTCAATATGAAGTGAAAAATAATTATTGATAATAATTTTAATAATTGAGTTGATATAAGAAATATAAAAGATTATTATATATGTATCGCTACAATTCTTGAATTGTGTTGTTTTTTGGAGCTTGACATGTAGCTGCTTTGATGTATAGCTTCCAAAGCAGGAATCCTGTTACCATCAATCTAGAAGGAGAAAACAGATCCATGAAAAAGCGAGATTTGCTAACCCGTCACCGAGGTAACCCGATCGTCTCGACAAGTGACGTAGTTTACAAAAATGGAACCTGCAAAAGCATCAGCAATACGGCAGTTGTGAAGGTCGGGGAGGAGTATGTCCTGTTTGCTGATGGATACATGTCTGATGGCAAAACCCAGTTCCGCCGCGCGAGAAGCAGTGACGGCTGCCATTTTACCATGAATCAGGTGCCGGTTCTTGAGAATACGGAGAACAAGCGTTTTTATGATCCGCGGGCCACGAAGCTTGATGATGCCTACTACCTAACATTTGGAGTTGACTATCCCGGCGGAGAGGTGACCACCGGTCTTGCCAGGACCAAGGATTTCGAGGAGTTTGAATATCTCGGGGAGATATCCCAGCCTGATACGCGCAACACGGTATTGTTTCCGGAAAAAATAGGCGGATATTATGTTAAGCTGAACCGGCCATTCCCTCTCTACTATTTCTGGGGCTGGCCCGCAGGCATCCATCCGGCTGTCAAAGAGGGTAAGACCTGGCCTTCTACGTTGAACATCTGGATTTCGCGTTCGCCTGATCTGATTTTCTGGGGGAAGTCAGAGGTTCTGCTGAAAGTTCAGGATGTTTATTGGGCGCAGCATCGCCTGGGGCCAGGGGCACCGCCAATCAGAACTCCCCGTGGCTGGCTTACCTTGTTCCACGGTGTCGAATTGACCGCCGAAGGCAAGAAGATCTACCGTGCGGGGTGCATGTTGCTCGATCTTGAGAATCCATCGCGGATCCTGGGGCGGATTAAGGAGCCCGTCTTGGAGCCGGAAAAACCGTATGAACTGGAGGGGTGGGTGCCCAACGTCGTGTTTCCGACCGCTATAATTCCAGAGGAAAACGGTGAGATGAAGATATACTATGGTGCGGCGGACAATTGCGTCTGTCTAGCCACGGCAAATGTTGACGAGCTGATCCAGGCGTGTCTTGAAGACGGTCCAAATCCAGGATGATGCAACACTGAAATGTGTTTGGCTTTTCCGTTCGGCGCTTTTCGAGGTAGCCCCGACGGTATGGTGGTTTGCGAAAGGTTTACCCTTGCTTTGTAGCCCGTCGGTAAAAAAGCTTTTTGTGGATTGGTTCTAATAGCCAACATCTGAATTGATCGTCTGTTTTTTTTGTGCGCTCCGAATGCACCGATCATAGCGTCTTATTCGCGGCATGCTCTGAAGTGATATTATTTAAATGAATCGAGTAATAAAGTCAATGTGATTGCATGTAATGTATTTTTAAGATTTTATATTTAATATATTAATAAAAATAATATCATTATCTTGTTGACAAGTAGGCTGATAATAATTATTATAACTATCGATACAATATAAGGGCATAGATATGATGAATATTGATAAAAACTCAGGTATGCCAAAATATCTTCAGGTTAAGAACACACTTGTGCAGCGCATACAGTCGGGATTATACAGACATGGAGATAAATTCCTGACTGAACGTGAGCTGATGAAGGAACTCGGCATGAGTTCCGCTACTATATCTCACGCGATGAGGGAAATGGCGAAAGAAGGCTTTATTGCCAGAAAGATAGGGTGCGGCACTTTTGTCACGGGGACAAGTCAGTTGCAGAGTGAAAACAAGTTTAGCTGCCAGACTACGCTTTTAATAAATAATTTCGCTAAAAACAACGTTGAAAAGCACGAAGATATCAACTGGTTCATAATGAGTGAAATAAGACGCGGTATTACCAATACTTTTAACGGCAGGACCAAGATACTTTCCGAATTTGAACTGCTCAATGAGCTGGAATCACCTGAGGATAAAAAAACGATACTCATAAATCCAACAAAATCCGAAATCCTTAAATTAAATGAGAAAAATATCGATTACATTCTGATTAACCAGAATAAGCTTTACAGTTCTGAATATAACTGTGTCAGTTGTGAACAAATGCATGGTGTTTATGAAGCAATGGCGTATCTGATAAGGAAGTTGGGACATAGAAATATCGCGTTAATAACCAGAGGCAAAGATGCCCATAAGGACAGATATGCCGCCTATAGGATAAGCCTTGACACTTATGAGATACCTTTCCGTGAGGAGTTAGTTGTGAAAACAGATGATGGAACAGAAGCTTCCGGTTATAAGGCAATGAAAAAGCTGCTGGAACTGGATGCCAGACCAACTGCAGTTTTCGTTGACACCGACATCAAGGCCATTGGCGCCATTAAGGCGATTAAGGATTCGGGACTGAGAAATCCTGAAGACGTCTCTGTTATGGGGTTTGACGACATCCCCGGAATCGAAGAGCAATACCCGTTGACAACTGTCAGGGTGCCATATTATGAAATGGGGGAGACGGCGGTGAAGCTTCTCTATGCGAAAGCTTCGGAAATGAAGGATAAAATCCCGTCGGCAATCCTCAAAACCAGTTTGATTATAAGAAGCTCATGCTCGGAAGCGCCTGTCTCCGAAAAATGAAAGGAATGTTGTTAAATGAAAACTGTTGATCTTGAAGGAAGTTTTTATTCGGTTGGCCTTAAACTGGGGGCTTACTGGAAAAAGTTTCTGCGCAACCGCATTTCCAATGTAAAAAAAGTGCAGAGGGAAAACAGCATCACTGATAGTGTTTTGGATTCAAGGGTGAAAGATTTCACCAAAATACTCAAATCGGTATCGGAAAACTGGCTGAAGGAGGCAAAGGGTATTTCAGACGCCGCAGGAATTGACATAAACGACTACCTGAAGATTAACTGCCTACCCCCCGGTTTCTCCTCCCCAAAGAAAGCAGGCAACTGCACGTCATTCATTTCAATCGGGGGGAAGCGCAATATGCTCTTTAAAATAAGGGACGAGCGAAACCACACACAGACTTTTTACACTAGGAAGGCGGGGGATTTTCATTATCAGGCCGGTCATGACATAGGGAATATGGGGGTGGCGCACTTCTTCAGTTCGCACGGTCTTGCAGGTGCAAGCAACACAGGTTCAGTTACAGAGGATATAACAGAAGAACCGGCATTGTCCGATTGTCATATGTTAAGGTACTTTGCCGAGAGAGCTTCTTCCGTAGAGGAAATCCCCGACCTGATGGAGAAACTCATAAATAATGGAGTAGCAGGCGGTGCCGGCAAGAGGAGGGGCTCGATTTTTCTCCTTGCCGACAGAGAAAGAGGATTATTGCTTGAATGCACATCTAAAAATTTCACTTATAAATTTGTTGATAAAGGATTAGTTACAGTATCAAACCATTTCTCTCTTCCGAATGCAAAGAAATGGGAAAGCAGCCCCCCAAACAAGAACACATTGCTAAGGAAAAAGAGGATTGACGAGCTTCTTCACGGCGCGCTGGATGAAAATGATTTGAAGCGTGTTTTTGACTTATCAAGGGATAGGAAATATGTCCCGCATTCCCTGTGCAACGATGATTTAAAGCATTTCTGGATGACGATATCGGTTCAGTTACAGGTTATTGACAGGAAAAATCCTGACGATTCGGTCAACTATGCATGTTGCGGAAACAGCCGCCATTCATTTTTCCTTCCGTTTCCAATAGCCGAAACCGTCAGCTACGAACCTTTCCTGAGCGGAAAATACTATTCGGCGTCAGACGCATTATACCAGCGTTTCCACTGCAACAGGCACATGAGGGAGATCCAGTCGCGACTTGAAGGAGGAATTCTTTCAGGATCCTGTGGATATGACAAACTTTACACGGAAGCTTTTTCTATTTTAAAGTCAATGTGAAGTAATCAATGAAAATCTTCAAGGTTAATATTCTATTATTACTGCTGTTGGCATTACACCCCGCACTATATTCCAGAGACATCTCTAAATAAAAAGAGACTCTTGAACTGAAGGCCTGTGGTGTTCCTTCTAGCACTGTCTTTGGCTCGGTCGGCGAATCCAGCATAAGGATTGTCAAGGAATTTCAGAGACTGCACCCCGATATCAAACTCGCTTCGGCCACCGGTCTAGTGATGCCGAACCGCAGCATGGATACTGTCTCGCTCATGCAGATTGCCGGAGACATCTCCCCGGCTGTCATCTATGTGAACTTCCGCCAGTCCAGCACCTACATCAACCAGAAATTCCTTTCAGCGC
>CAZION010000004.1:31598-94336 GCA_964540865.1 uncultured Victivallis sp. | reverse complement strand
ATGAAAAATGAGGCCAAATTATGACCTTCGTGCAACAAACCGCAGAAGAGGCAAATATAACTTTGTAGACATTAGTCTTATCAACGGGGGTACTGCTGAAAACTTTCCCTCGGAAGCTGCAAGCTTCATCAATCCGCCTCCTTCGTTGCCTAGCGCCTCCCAACCTCCCCCAATATCAACCTGGCAATATATATTACCATTACCAACAACAAGAAAAACGCCATCACCGATAAAAACACCACCCAGCTTCATCCCGGATTTTCCGTCAGATATGAAAAGTATAGCATTATACTTGTGGCCTATTAACCCAGGAACAGTATGCCCTCCTCCTCCTGCTCCTCCTCCTGAATACGTCCTGCCCAGTGATGTAAATGTTACAAATATAGTAAAATTTGCAAGTAGTCTAGAAAACCTGGTTGACAGTGCCACGAATACGATTTTCCATGTTCATTGTACAAGCGGGCATGACAGAACAGGCATGGCTACCTGCGCATATCTTTACGATCAATATTATAATACCTGGCTAGCCACCCGAAAAAGCCAATGCGCTGGGCAACAGCAGATTCCTAATCAAGACCTTATTGATGCTATTTATATTTTCGGTACAACGGTACGCAGCGATTTCTTTGATATGCAAGGAAATCAATTTCAACTTGACACTCCACTGGAAGATTTATATACAGGACAATCTATTCCGGCACTAGATCCTACTGTAGAGCCTACTTTGAATTTTGCCAGGCTTTATCCAGGGCCGGGAGTAACGGTAGACTACATTTTGACTATAGAAGCAATAATTGGATTTATCGATCCTGACACAACTCCATCGTTTCCCAATTCTCCGCTGCCGCCTGTTCCTTATTTCACGAACCCTCCTTTCACGAACCTACCTAATTGTTTCCACTACGGGTTTAAAGGGAGCAGTAACTACCCATGGAATTATAATCCCCCTCCACCGTATGTTCCTCCTAAGCCGCCTCCACCTCGGCGGAAGAGGTGATTTCTCTATAATAATTAGGCGAGGTTAATCCCTGTTCAATGATAAAGCCAATAGGAACTGAAAATGTGACTCCCGCGTATCTTCGCTAAAATCTCCCCCCGCATATGTTGCTTACACCAGAGCATCGCCTACATCCGATCGAGGAACAGCACACGATCTTTTTTGCCGAAGTGTTGGGACCGTATGGCGGCAGATGATTTCGCAACACATGGTTGAGGAGGTGCCATTCCAGGCAAATATTTGAATTATATTGCGGTACTCTTATAATGTACAGTTGGGGCAGTCGGTATAATTAAGGGTCAGAATTTCCGCAATTGAAAAAGGGGTGTTAACGGAGTCAGTCCCTACATCAGAGAAAACACAAAGCTGAAAGTTATTCGGACTTTTCTTTTCCCAATCTATTCTCAGGTGGAGCAAGTATCTGGTAGATTCATGCAGCTTTGCCTGGATCATCTTCTTGTCCGGAAGCACAGTCTTGTATTCGGCAATCATTGTGGGGGGAAAGAGAGCGGCTGATGGCGTATTCTACAACCTCCTTATCCCTGCCGGCGCAGAGGAAAAGTCCGATGGATGGGCGAGTTTTCACCTTGCATGCGTCCCTGGGAATCCAATGCTTCAAGATAGAACTCCATCTTGCCTTTGTGCTCTGGCTGAAAACTGCCGATCTTCAATTCAATGGCGACAAGACAGCGCAGCCGACGATGAAATAACAGCAGGTCGATGAAGTATTCCTGGCCGCCTACCTCCAGGCGGTACTGGTTGCCGACAAATGTGAATGCTCCTCCCATTTAGGCAACACCGGATATTGTGTTGTACCAGGGACACTTTACGGGTAGAGTCTTCCTTTCGATATCCAGCAGTGGAATAAAACTATAGGTTATCTTTTTTGTCCGCTTACGCTTCGGCTTCCACCAGTTCCATCGCCGTCTTGGCCCACCGGTCAAGTTTTTCCGGATGGCCAAGCACCGTGGATATGTCCTTGAGGATTATCTCACAGCAGTTGCTCCGAGTTCTCGAAATGAAATCCGACAGATAGTCGCGGACACGGTCGCCGTCATAACTATCCGTCGCAAAATGCGCCGGAGTGGGTTTGAACGAGAACACATAATTCCGTCCGAGAGCTTCTGACGAATCGTCTATGTTAATCCACGGGCTCATCGATATCTTCCTCAGGTTCCGGACGCTTTTCAGAATACCTAGCTTCCTGTGGAGCGGCTCGCAGCATCCGTAGTAAGTAAGACCGTATCTTTCCATAAGGGGTCTTTCGTATTGGAGCGCGAACTCCTCGTGCATCTCAGGTGACACCTCCGAGAATATCTGGGCCGTCGCACAACCCCACTGCTCCTTCGGAGTGACCTTGTGCCCGTCCTTGTTTTCCGAAGGCAGTTCGTCTGTTACGCCCAGTCCCCCAGACCCGACTCTCCAGTTGCCGTTGCCGACATCGAGCATTCCCAGTTCGGTTTGCCTGTCAACCACCTCGTTCAAGGCTTTCATGAAGTTCCCGAGTATTCTGTGCACAAGTTCCGGCCTGTCGTACATGTCAATGTAAAGCTGGTTGATCCCGTACCAGTGGATCATCTGGTCCCAGGGTGAATGCCACTGATGCACGATACCGCGTTTTCTCACATCGATTACGCCGTCAAAAATTTCACCGAGCATGCAGAAGTTCTTTTCCGTGGCATCCTTGTCGAACCAGACTTTCGGACTCCTTATCTTGTCGGCATCAGCCTCGGAATGGATCACGGGGACATATGCCACATCGCAGCCGCCATCCTCCTTGTGGAGTTCCTCCTTTATCCCATAGTCGGCATAACTGGAGACCGGCCCTCCGACAATGTTTGAATATATTACCGGCTCCACGACCATGTCGCAGGCGAAATGGTTCCACTGGTATAACTCACAGCGGAGCCCCCGTTCCACATCCCGGAGCAACTTGTCTTTGCACCTGAGCGCAAGTTCAGGGCAATTGCCGAACTCATGCCACGGGATCTCGTTTATCCAGACAAGAGGTCTTGTCCGTCCAAGCTTGTTAAGCGTCCCCCAAAGTTCAGCCTTTTCCTTCTGGATACCGAAACTTCCTATCTCGGCCTTTTTCCTGCCGAGTTCCCGCAGTATTGCAATGTCCTTGCTGTCCATGGAAAAACTCCCTCTTTATATTTTTGTGAAAGATACTCCTTTTCCATATTTATAAGAATGGAAGAATATTGCATTATCATGTATATTTATGATGTGTTATTGTATTTTATAATTAGAATATGATGTATATATATGACGAATATCGCCGACAAATGCGAGTTTGAAATCATAGCCGGCACGCGTTCCGTCTTGGGGAAGGAATGGAGACAGAGCGCACAGGCGTCATCCTTCGGAAGGATTTACTGCATTGAGTCGGGAATCGGATTTGTCCAACATCACGGCAGACGCTTCACGCTGCGTCCCGGAAACGCCTATCTGATTCCCGCGCATAGTGAACTCTCGTTCGGATGTCTGAAGAAAATCATAATCTGCTGGATGCATTTCAGCTCATTTACCGAGGACTGCTCGGAGCTATTTGACAGGCCGGGATGCCGTTACGAAATCCGGCCTCCCGAATCCCTGACGGCCATGGAATGTCTTCAGTCACTACTCAAAAAGAAGAAGGCGAATTCCATCGGTAATGATTTCAGGCGGAGGGCTCTCCTGCTCCAGCTTTTTTCGCCGTTCCTTTCCAAATGCGTCCGGGATGCTGTCCCTCATGCCGGTCTCTTACGGTTCCGCCCTGTGCTAAAACTTATCGACGAAAACATTTCCGGAAGACTGCGGATAAGCAGTCTCGCCATGAGCATGAACATGCGCCCTGAAACTTTTTCGAGATCCTTTTCAAGCTGTTTCGGAACAAGCCCGTCTCAATATGTCCAGAGGAAAAAGATGGCCATGGCAAGGCAACTGCTGTCGGATACCGGACGCAAACTACAGGATATTGCGGAAGAGCTGGGATTCACCGACGCATTCCATTTTTCAAAAACCTTCAAGCGGCTCACCGGCAAAAGCCCGAGGGAGTTCAGGAATTCCCGTATGGATCCCATGCCATGATCTGATGGGATGTCGCGTCCGGAAACCGAACCGGGCGGATATTCATAAGTCCAGTACCAGCCGGTCAGATTGTCCACACACTGCTGAAAACCGGCTTCAGTAGTTGGAGACGATTAATTAAGAGTCCGTTTTGTCCGAAACGTGAACAACTGTTCCATTCCATACTATTCTTGCCAATCCTTCTTCCGGTGTTATATTACGCCTTGTGGCGGAATCAAAGTAGCTAAATATAGTCTTATCCTATATTGATATCTTAACAATAAAATCAGATCCCGATTGCGGGAAGTAATGTGAAAAGGACGGGAACTGCTTATGAGTAAGGAAACTTTCCATGCTAATGTTCACAGCAATAGTTACGCCAGCCTATATTTCATTGAAAGGACAAGTCTGACCTATCTGCAATCCTCCAATCTGATGAGAGACCCAGAACTCTCCCACGGTCTGGAGAAACTCGGCATTGAATGGACTTGGAAATTGCAGAGCCATGATTTCATCATTAATCTTTTCAGCAATCCTTATATGAAGGAGGTCAACATGTTCCTCGACAAGTTTGCAGCCGATAGGATAAGAGTCTGAAATCGTTTCCGCGCTGTCTAACACGGTACTGGATGGTACTGATTCGATTAGAACTAGAGGAACCTGTGTCGTCTTAAGAAGAAAAAGGTACTCCAAATTCTCCATTCCTTCACGAATTAGCTTCATCCGCATTGAAACCACTGGCTCCAAGGAGAGGTTTATTCTTCTAACGGATGCTTCCGGTCGGCCAATGGGAAACTGATTACTTTTCGAGAAAGATGCGAGGCGTAAATACCGTAGATCATTTCCTGTGCCTGACGGGCGTTGTACTGATTGGAAAGCGGCAGGCGATTTTCTTCGATTGCCAGCATCAGGTCCCAGACCGCAAAACGATTGGCTTCCATGAAAAGCGGAACAGAAGGAATATCCGGTTGCCCAGAAATGAAGTAGTTCAGTTGCGTAAATATTGTCGCCGGCAACCGGCCCCAGAGGTTCTACGGTTTTTGTCCGGTCTGTTCTAACGATTGGCTTTCCATCAGCGGCAACATCAGCCCAGACATATTCAGGAGCACCGAAGAAAAAAGTCTGAAGGTCAAGGATGTGAGTGCCGAGGACGATCAGATCCTCGCCGCCACCGCGATGATCGCATTTACCGCGCCCATATACGGTCAGCGGAGTACCGATCTCGCCAGTTTCAATCATGGCTTTCATGGTTCGGAACGACAGCGCATAGCGAGCCGGGTGTGCCATGCATATTTTGATATGATGCTTTTCCGCCAGGGAAACTATCGCATCCGCTTCTTCCAGACTGACAGTCATCGGTTTTTCGCAGTAGATATTAATGCCTCTTTCCGCCGCCGTTTTAATCTCTTGAAAATGGTCGTAGGGATGGCGGGAACACAGAACCGCTATATCGGGTTTTTCTTTATCCAACATTTCCAGATAAGACAGATAATGTTTTTTCGCTCCGGTATAGGATATTTTCTGTTCTATATTTTCCGGGTTGGAATCCACATGAGCGACCACCTCAACATTTGGCAGCCCCCGAAATGCATTGTGAAGTCCATGCAATCCAAGCATAGGTTTAGAAGTATCTTTGACAATGCCTATCTTCCAGTTTTTTTTCATAAATCCACCTCAATCCATGCCGCCGCACGAACGGCCACCGTCAATCAGGTAGTTGGTTCCGGTAATGAACGCCGCCTTGTCAGAGCAAAGATACAAAATCAGATCGACCACTTCCTGCGGTTCGGCGGCGCGTCCCAGCCGGGTTTTCATGTTTGCCATGCCCGGACGTGTCAGCACCGGCCCCGAAGAGACGCAGCAGCACCGGACACCATAAGTGGCACCACACAGCGCCATTGATTTAGTCAGCCCGATGAGACCGCTCTTGGCGGCGCTGTAATTTACGGCGCCGAAGCCACCTCCTTCCACACCGGTGACCGACCCCAGATTGATGATGACACCGCCCTTCTGCTTAATCATCGTTCCAAATACCGCATGACAGAAATAAACCGCCCCTTTAAGATTCACATCCAGCCCCCAGTCAATGACCTCGATGGGGAGTTCATGAAAGGGTTCGCTACGTTTTAACATGCGGCATTCCGCCCCGCCTGCAAAATTCATCATGATATCAATACTGCCGTATGTCTTCAACGCCGTATCGGCAGCATTTTTCACTTGCACATAGTTACGCACATCCACCTGAATCCCAATCGCGTCACCTCCGTTTTTACGGATGTTTTCCGCGGCAAGAGATACCGCTTCTATGTTCACGTCGGTAAGAATTACTTTTGCGCCTTCATTTTACTTGTCCGGCTGCGGAGCGTACTGCCGATGAGTTTTATCCCGCGTTTGAAGAAGTCGGTCATATTGATCTCGCTTTTCGAACCGCCAAGAGTGGCGATCACGATCCAGCGTCCTCCTCGTGCCATCGTTTCCAAACACGGTCCAAGGTCAACCCCGGCAACGCAGTCCATGGCGATATCCACCGGATGTTTCGCCATCACTGCCGCAATGTTCTCCTTCTTGCGATTGATAACGACATCGGCGCCCAGGCCTCGGACAAATTTTGCCTTATCTTCCGCGCCGACCGTGGTAACGACTTTCGTACCCAGCGCTTTTGCCAACTGGATCGCCGCCATGCCAAGTCCGCTCGCCCCTGCCTGGATAAATACCGTGTCCCCTGCTTTAATACCCCCTTCAAGGCAAAGGTTCAAATAGGAGGTTGCAAAAGCTTCCGGAATTGCCGCCGCTTCAACCATGGACAAACCATCCGGTACAGGTAAAGCCATATCTCCAGGCACCGCAACTTTTTCCGCGTAGCCACCTCCTCCCAGCAACGCACAAACTTTGTCACCAATTTTCCAGCGGCAGTTTGATGGAGCCTCAAGTACAAGACCGGCAACTTCGAGCCCCATCCATTCCGGCCATCCGGGCGGCGGCGGGTAGTTTCCGGCGCGTTGCATCAAGTCCGCGCGGTTGAGCGCTGCAGCATGGACTTCAACTAGAATTTCATTTCCCTTGATTACTGGATCGGGAACTTCACTCCAGACGAGCGACTTGTCTTCCTTTATCAGGATTGCATGCATGTTATTTCTTCCATTTTGTGTATCCAGAGGCGGCTAAAACCACCTCCTGGACCATATAATCGTGTTCATATGTATACGGATTGGCCATTTCACCCTTAATTATCTTCGCAAATTCTAGCAACTGCTCCTCATAGCGGTCGCGTTTTATGCCGAAATCAACCATATGGGTTCCGTCGGCATATTCCTCGTTGCCCTCACACAGCGTCAGACGCATTTGCAAAGGCTGACCGTCAAAACGTTCCAGCGGACATAATTCTACAGAGCCTTTTGTGCCGCAGACTTTGAAACGGCGGCGGTTAAGACCGTCAACTTCGGGACTGCAGGCCCGCAACGTTACGGTCGCGTGTGGATATTCCATAAACGTCAGGCAGTTGTTTTTTATATTATCGGAAAGTCCTGGAGTAGATTTCAGAAACGGAGTGATCTTTTCCGGCCGTCCCAGCATGGCTACGATCAGATCGATAAAGTGGCAACCCAGATTGAACATTATGCCGCCCCGGAATTTACCCATATACTGCTGATAGGCGTCACCTCCGTAGTTGTGGCTCATGCTCCCTTGGACTTCAAAAATATCGCCCAACCAGCCCTGCGTACGGCTTTCAGGCACCACTGCATAGCGGGATTGCTGCGGAACATGTACCCCATCTGAAATGGCAGCTTCCGTTCTTTGCATCCTTTGAGCAGTTTGCCGAACTGTTCCAAGTCTTCGCCAGCGGGTTTGTCCATGTGCATTGCGAGGTTGCGTTCCATGCAGCGCATCGCAGTGGAAACCAGATCTGAATTTGGAGGTTCAACCGTCACCGCCTGAAGACCGGGAGTGTTGAACAATTCTTCCTCTGGCATCCATTTCAAGCCTTCATACGGCTTCAGCTCGTCACCGGCGAACCTCGCCGCGGTAGTTGCGCGATCGTCGACCACTCCGATGATTTCAAATACATCCGGCATTTTCCGCAGGGTGTTGATTTTCCCCGATGCGTGTTCGTGGCAGATGCCGATCTGTCCGATTTTAATTTTTTCCATCTGCTTTCAACTCCTGAAATTTTAACCGATCCACTTGAATTTCGGATTCTGCTTTTTAACGACTTCAGTGATCCGGAAAACTTCCAGCGCATCGGAGCTTTTGACCGGGAACGGGATATTGTTGCGGAGGGTGTTGTAGAGATGTCTGGCAATCTCGATTTCAACCTGGTCCCACATATTCGTATCCGGCTCGACTTTGCGGGTCTCTTCAACCCACGGAAGTTTTTGATAGACGTTCGACCAGTAGTTAAGCGCTGGAGTTCCCACATCGGCCGTGGCTTCCTGCCAGCGGAATTGCGGATCAAGGTATTTGAGATGGATATTTTTCTGATCCTGTTCGTAAGTCAGCGTACCACGGTCACCCAAAATCGTGCAATAAAGTCCTGTTATCGCCACCGAATTGCTGATCTCCAGCTCGGCAACCACATCGTTTTCGCCCACGAGGGTGATTTTGACGTGATCATCGGCGTCGCCTGGAGTCAGGATTCGCCGGAGATAACTCCACACCTCCCGCACCGGGGCACCGAGGAGCTGCAAGCCCTGATCGAGGAGATGAGGACCCCAGACACTGAGCTGCCCGCCCCCGCAGTCCAGCCGCATCTGCCAATCGTTCCGGCGCACGAACCCATGGTGCTTACAGAATTTCACCACCTGAATCTTCCCCAGCAAACCCTGGGCAATAATGGCTTGCGTGTTCATGAATGCCGGTTCAAAACGATGATTATGGAGAAAAAACAGTTTGCTCGGATATTCCTCGACGAGACGCTGCAGCAACTGGTAATCCTCCGCCGTTACCCCGATCGGTTTTTCCAGCAGGACGATTTTTCCGGCGGCTAGTGCCTGTGCGGCGTTCTTGGCGTGATCCAGGGAACGGGTGGAGATGATAACCAGTTCCATCCCGGGATCGGCCAGGAAATCCGTGAAGTCCGAATAGCCTTTCCCGCCGAATTCCGCAGTCATGGCGCTGACCCGCGCCGCATCGAGGTCGCACAGCGTCACTAATTCATAGTGTTCCCGGTTTTGCGAAAAGAACCGGCAATGTTGGACTCCAATCCGCCCAATGCCGCAAACTCCAAATCTAATCGCTGCCATAATTCCATTCTCCTTTACACATATCATTTGGCTCGATTTGAGCTGTTGTATTTTTTCCAGTCGAAGACGATGCCCAGCGGCGGATTTTTCGTTTCGGACAGACGCGCGTAGACAGCATGCGCCGCTTCCGGTGAAACAATCTCAGATATCAGTGGACGAGTCTGGAGTTTTCCGGAGGCAACCAGCTTCAGGAAAGTTCGGTAGTCGTCATGTTCGCTCCAACGCCCTGGCGCGGATTCCTGATGGGGTCTGGTATATGTATGAGCTCCAATCAGAGAAATCCCACGGCTGTGCACATACTTGTAAAAATCGATTGGCACATCGGAAATCCGAGTACACCCCAACAATGAGATGCGTCCTTCCCATGCGATATATTCCAACGCCTGCTGCAGGGCGATTGCAGAGCCAGTCACTTCGACAACCGCATTCGGCCCGTTGCCCCCAGTCGCGGCTTTGACCTTTTCCACAAAATTCTCCTCATCGGGCGAAAACGCGGCAAAGGCACCAAGTTTCAGAGCCAAGTCACGCCTTGTAGGATCAAAATCAGACACGACTACCGGAATCGCGCCGGAAAGGTTGGCGATCTGTACTGCAAAGGCTCCGAGAATCCCCATCCCGGCGATCATCACCGATTCGCCCAGCTCAATTTTCAGTTTACGCACGCCAAGGAATGAAAAAGATGCGATATGCGCAAAAGCCGCGTCAAGCATGTCAATGGAATCGTCTTCTATCTTCAGTACCGAATGTGCTTTCTTAATCGTGTGCGAACGGTGTCCGCCCCATGTGATGATTACACGATCACCGTTTTTCAAGTTTGCAACATCTTTTCCCTGCGCGATTACTCGCCCAACACCGCAATAACCGGGAAGAAACGGAAAACCGCTTTTATCGGTAACCGTATTGGGTAGATTGATCAGATTCGCCCGTTCCGTCCCGGCGCTGACCACGCTGTAATCACTTTCCAGCAATACCTCGTCGGCACCCGGCTCCGAAACTTCGCATTCCTTCAGCACGGCATTGCAGCAGGATTCAAAAACAACATAATGTCCAGTCATTTTCCTACATCTCCGTTTATCCTGATTATAATGTCTTTGATTTCTTCTTGCAACCTCCATCCACACTATTATTGAAAAGGTTGATGGAAGAAATATTGAATTTCTACAATAAATAGAATATCTTGCAAATGAATCAAAAAAAAGGGTATTTTTAAATGAAACTGCAGGAAATTGCCAAACTCGCCGGAGTTTCTCCCGCCACGGTATCGCGGGTTTTCAGTCATCATCCCAACATCCGTGACAAAATCAGAGGCCATGTTTTTGCCATAGCCAAAGCTCATAATTATCATCCCCGACTCTCGACCAAACAACGTAACGTAGTCATCATCATGCCAGGTGATGAAATCTATCCGATCCGGAATTGTCTGGAAATGGTAATGATGGCACTGACTTTCGTACTGCCCAAGCGCGGCTTCCGAATCGAAGTATTGCCGCAGGACAACATTGACAGGCTAGACAGCATCCAGTTCTGCGGCGCGGTGGCCATCGGCGCCGAACCGAATGACTTCAAAAAATGGTCGGAGCGCTTTTCCGCTCCGCTGGTACTAGTGGATCGGGATGCCCCGGAAAATTGTCCCAATGTCTATTCCGTACGCTCCGACGAAGCCCAGGGCATGGATATCGCGATCGGACATCTCTACGAACACGGCTGCCGGAAAATCGGGTGCATTGTCTACGGCAAGGCCGGAAGCGGCAACACCGAGATTCGGCGCGCCAGTATCGTCAAGGCGCTCAAAAAAAGAAGTCTCCCAGCCTCCGACACCTTAATACAATTGTCTTCGGATGATAACTATGTGGAGATAATTGGAAAATTACTCAAGCAGAAAGTGGATGCGCTGTTCTGTCCGGGCGGTAATGCCGGAATTGTGACCGCGTATGCATTGTCGCTGTTCAACCGACATGTCCCGGAAGATATTTCCCTAATCGCCTCAGAGCATAAATTATTTTCGCGTTATGCAACCCCGCCGCAGACAACAATTACGCAGGATCACGTCGGACTTGCGGAAATTGCCGCTAACATCATCGATTCGCATCTTGATAAATCACGCCTCCAACAGCGTGCAGTTCTTCCATACAGTCTGATTATCCGCGACAGCGTAAAAAGTATTGAAAGCCGGTGACACCTGTCCCGGCGAGACGAATTCGCCACGGAAAAGGATTCCTCCACGCCTGGGAGTGGTTAATGACCTAGTACGAAAATAAACTCACTCCCGAGCCGCCTCAACAAGTTTACAGACCAGAAGCCTGAAAATAGGTTCGCAAATCTGCTTCAGCATTATAAATTAATTCATGGATAAAAACAATACATTGGAGAAAGAGTTCCTCGATCCTCCGAAAGAGTTTTCCGTAATGCCATTCTGGTTCTGGAATGACGACTTGGAAGAAGCTGAAATCATAAGGCAGATCGCAGATTTCGAGCATCATGGGGTCTATGGATTTGTCATACATCCTCGCATTGGCCTGCCGAAAGGCACAGGGTGGATGTCTGACAAGATGATTGCCTTCATGAAGGTGGCTGTTGCAGAGGCAAGAAAACGCGGGATGTATGTCGTCCTGTATGACGATGGAATGTATCCTTCCGGTTCCTCGTCTGGCCAGGTAGTCAAGGAAAACCCCGCCTTTGCCGAACGAATGTTGGATAAAATAGATATTCCGATTGGGGAAGAGCCCGAATTGCAACCTGACTGGAACCTAGTAAAAGTCATTGAACGCCCAAGCGGCAAAAGGACGGCTGTGATTGATCGCCCTTCCGGGGGAACCATGAGGGGGCTTCATTTCCTGGATGAAAATCCGGCCAATGTGATTGAAGAACGCCCTCCACTTGCAGATCTCTTGAATCCGGAAGCGGTTAATTGTTTCATACGCCATGTATATGATCGATATTATAAGGAGCTGGGACAATACTTTGGAAATACTGTTTTTGCGATTTTCACTGATGAACCTCATCTGAGCAACGGCACAACAGGCATATTGAAGGAAGTAAACCGTATCCTCGGTTATGATTTCACTCCATACCTGGCTGATTTATGGTATGACGATCACGAAAATTCAAAGCAGCACCGCGCCGAATACAAACGTGCAATTTCCATTCGCGCTGAAGAAACATATTACGCCCCCCTGAGCAAATGGTGCGAGTCACACGGAATAGCCTTAACAGGACATCCATCAAGTTCCATGGACATAGGGATGGAACGATATTTTCACATTCCAGGACAGGATTTGGTCTGGAGATACGTAGCACCCGGGAAGACAGCTTTGGAAGGGGAGCATTCTACTATGGCGAAGTGCGCCTCCAGTGCAATGATACACTTGGACCGACGACGGAATTCCAATGAGCTTTATGGCGCTTATGGCCATGAACTGACTTTTGAGGAAGTGAAGTGGCTGGCGAACTGGTGCTTTGTCCGAGGACAGAATTTGCTTTATCCTCACGCCTTCTATTATTCAGTCAGGGGGCCACGACGCGACGAACGGCCTCCCGATGTCGGACCTAATTCCGCATGGTGGCACTGCTACAAGCCCTATGCCGACGCCTGCCGACGCTTAAGCTGGCTTAACACCGATTCAAAGCACATCTGCGAAATTGCAATCCTGTGTGATGCACAATGGCTGCCAGACATATCTGCAAAAATCTGTTTTCAGTCGCAGCGGGATTTCAACTATATTGAATTGCGAAGTCTATGTAAAGCCAAGATTGACTCAGAGGGCATACATATGGCAGGCATGAATTATAAGACGGTGATTCTTGAAAAGGCTCTGCGTGTTGGCAAAGATTTTTCATCTGATATCGGAAAACTTGCGGATGCCGGACGGCTCATTATCTGGGGCGACCGTCCGGAAGAAGGAAATGTTTTTCCAAATGCCCGACTTGCAGAAGACGAGGCAAAGTTGCTGAGTTCACTGGACGAACTGGTAAAACCAGATCTTGAACTCCAGCCGAGAAACAAGGCTATACGTCATCGCCACGTTGTAAAAGACGGCATAAATTTCCATATGCTATTTAACGAAGAATTAAAAACAGTGTCAACTAAGCTTTGCCTGGATTCCGACGGCAAATGGGAATGGTGGAACCCGTATACCGGGGGGATAACGGTAACGGCATCAGATAATCCTGTATCATTTGCTCCCGGAGAGATGAAGATCCTTTGCGTAAAGGCAACCTCTGAAAATTCATTTTCGAGTGGTTGCCTTAAACTATCTGAAAGGGATGGCCTTCCTTGTACAACAAACTGCAATCTTTCAAAAGAGAAGTTAGACATGGCAAACAATGACAACAATTCTTTGGCCCTATCTGCAAAAAATGAAATTGACCATCTTAATAACAGCTTGACCACCGTAGGAAATTTACTAGAAGTATCTAAAACCAGCAGATTGATTCGTATATGTAAAAGGCATTTTGATTTATTTATTAGACCTATATCAAGGTTCTATGAATGTAAGGATTTAGAACTGATTCATAAATATATCAGCAAATGGAATTGGCATCATTTGAGTGCAAATCCATCCCTCCCCTGGAGCGATGAATTCATCGGTATACACAGAAGTGAATGGAGTTGGAAATCCTTGAGTGGAAACACGGCTCTCCCATGGACTATGGAGCTTATAGACAAATACAATGACAAATGGAGCTGGGATTATTTAAGTGAAAATCCATCTCTACCTTGGAGTGGTGAATTCATCGGCAGATACGAAAGCAAATGGAATTGGGACGTAATAAGTGAAAATCCTGATCTTCCATGGACGATAGAGCTTATAGAGAATTACAAGGACAAATGGAGTTGGGACTATTTGGGTGCAAATCCATCTCTCCCCTGGAGCGATGAATTCATCGGCAAATATATAGGTAAATGGGACTGGGGTTATTTGAGTAAAAATCCTGCTCTTCCTTGGAATGTGCAGCTCTTATTGAAATACGAAGACAAATGGGATTGGGGCTCATTGAGTCAAAACACTGCTCTTCCTTGGAATGTGGAGCTGTTATTGAAATACGAAGACAAATGGGATTGGGGCTCATTGAGTCAAAACACTGCTCTTCCTTGGAATGTGGAGCTGTTATTGAAATATAAAAGCAAATGGGATTGGGGTTCATTGAGTCGAAACACTGCTGTACCGTGGAATGTGGAGCTTTTATTGAAATACAAAAACAAATGGGATTGGGAATTCTTGAGTGGAAATCCTGCTCTTCCGTGGGATCTGGAGCTTTTAGAGAAGTACAAATATAAATGGGATTGGGGTTATTTGAGTAAAAATCCTGCTCTTCCTTGGAGTGTTGAGCTTTTAGGGAAATATAAAAACAAATGGAATTGGGATTATTTGAGTAAAAATCCTGCTCTTCCATGGGGTGAGGAGCTTTTAGAGAAATACAAGAACAAATGGAATTGGAACTTCGCTTGCAGTAATCCTAATTTTCCATGGACTATAGAGCTCATAGAAAAATACAAGTACGAATTAGACTGGTACAAACTTATGACAAACGAGAAGGTTCCTTGGAGTCTTGATCTTATTGAAAAGCATGAAAATGAATTAAAATGCGAATATGATATTACTTATATGAGTAAGTTTGCAAGTCCATACAAGAAGTTGATTGGATTTAAAATATCTTCGATGGACGAGGCTGCCAATATATTTAAATATTTGATTCCATTGTTAAATGATAATATTATTAAAAGTATATTAGAACCCGTGCAAAATCCCCAGAATTAGAAACTGACAAGGAGCTCATTTGTCAGTTCCTCCCTGCGAACCGCCGTTAACGCCATGGTAAACTCGGAAAGCTGCAACAACTGTGCCTTGAGGCGGTCCGCTTCAACGGCACGACGGCGTACAGTTGCAGCAAAATGGCTGACTACTAGAGCCTTTACAGTATATGCGGCAAACGAAACCCAGTCTTCAGGCGACTCAATATATAATGTTCCAAACGTGGGGAGGAAGTAATAATTGACAAGAAGCCCTGAGACCACTGCAATCACAACTCCGCAGACGACATCCGCAAAAGCTGATGCCACAAGAACTACGATTAGGTAAAGGAGCGCCACGGAAATGGCGCTGAGACCAACAGAGTTTTTGGCGGCTCTGTAAGAAATTTTGCATAAACGGTCTTTTCTCTTTTCCTGATGAGCAGCGGGGATTTCGATTTAAAATCAAACTTGAAATCCTCACTTACCATATTACTTTTCAGAATGTTACGCTTGTTTTTTTATTTCAACGTTGGGTAGCACTGATGTAGTGTTATGTTAAAAGCAGTTCATTAATAATCTAACCGGAAAGGTGAATCTAAAAATGAGAAAACCGATATTAATGATGACTTTCTTCCTGGCTGTTACGGCCATGACAACCACCGCTGCTCAAGTCTACGACTACCCGGGACGATTCATTGGGACGTGCTATGCGGCCGAGCATTACAGCCAGTCTGACAGCTCCAACTACCAGACCACATCCGACGCCTACGCCAAGGATTTTCCAGTGATCGCGGCGAAGGGATTCAATGTCGTCAGATGCTATATGCTCGCAGACATCGCCCATTACCTGAACTTTGTCGGAGAGGCGTACCGCAACAAAATCAAAACTATTGTGGAAGTGCCAGTTGATCCAAACGCCTCGGCTCAAACTAACGATGGTGCCATTAACACCTTCATGCAGTTCCTGCAGAACGTCAACGCCACGCCGGAATCAATGAAAGGCCAGAAGCGCGATATCCAGCTCAACCAGTGGATCACTGTAAAGAACGTCGACTATGTCACGCCGTCCATGTTCTCCTCCACGGTTATCCTGGTACTTACAGGCAACGAGAACATCCCTGCTGCAAATAATGACTCTCAGTCCATAATAACGCTTAAGAACCGGATCAGCCAAGCGCTCAGCCAGAATGGCTTCCCCACGGTACCGGTAACTTATGATTTCCAATGCAACATATTGACCGCCGACCCAAATATTTATCCTAACAGGACGGCCATCATCAACTCGCTTGATCCCGGCGTGCCGATCCTCACGAACTGCTATCCGTTCCAGTGGGGCACTGATATAGGACAGTCGGTTACAGGTGGAAGCATGTCCGACTCGCTCCAAGACTGGGTAAATAGGATTATCTCCTTCTATCCGTCCGGCACTTTTGAGAACCACCCGCTCATCTTTGGAGAAACCGGCTGGCCGTCTGCAGGAACCTGGCAGTCTCCAAACAGGGGCCTGCGAACCGGCACCCTGGCTGATGAGGCAACATACCTGGGACTTGTCTATAAGTGGGTTGCGAACAACGCACAGAATGCCAAAACCCTGAGGGGCGTACTGTTCTTCGAGGCTTTTGATCAGATTACAAAGCCGGGGCCTGAATCAGAGCGGAATTACGGGCTCTGGTACGGCGGAACCCCCGCAAAGCTCGGAGACTGGAAGCAGGGAATTCCCGCTCCTCCTTCCATGCTGACCGCCAATTTCAAGGGATACCAAGGCAATGTTCCTGTTGCGCAGGCCTTTGCCGGCGTGGAAGGCCGTTCCACTAAAAGCGACAGCGTGAACCTTTCCGGATTATGGCTTCATGGCGATTCCACCGATCTCACCCAGACTGGGCTTGCAGTGTCTATCGATGGCAATCGCATAAGCTTACCTGCAGAAAAATTCACGGTAAAGGATGGAAAATACAAATTCGATTCTGACGGCATCAAGTTCAAACTGGACTCCAATCTTGAATGGAGACTTATATTAATGACCGATCTTGAAAACATCGACAGCAGGGATGACCTAGACGTCTATTTTGAGTTTGGTGACATGAAGATACAGAACCGGATTGCTCCGAATGAAAACTCAAATTGCATTTTCAAGAAAGACATAAATGGTTCTGAACTTCTTGAAGTGAACGGAACTCCAATGAAGCTTTTCGCGGTTGAAGATGCTCAGATGAGTTATGACTGGAAAACGGACACGGTCAAGGGGATAATCGACATCTCCTTCAAACTTCCGGACAGAAAGGAATTTGCTCCAGAAAGAGACATTGTCACAGTATCATGCGAAGAATACGAGAAGGCAATCCCCGCCGGCTCATTCATAGCCGGAAAAGGGAAGCTCTATTCATGCACGCAGAAATATGATGACGGTGAATTGAAGGTCGTCCTCGACTTCGACAAGCACCTCTGCAAAATCAGGTTCACCCATGTCGGTCTTTGGAAACTGTTTTCTCCGGGCGACGGGCTCGAGCTCTTCCTGACCGCCGGATCGTGCCAGGGCGGAATAAGGTTCGCCCCTAAGCATAGCTTCATTTTCGACTACAAGCCCCAAAAAAGTAGATAGGCTGACGAAGAAGTGGCATCAAGTTTCTCTTAATCCTTGGAGCTCATTGGCCCGGCAGTCCTGGGATTGTGTTCCTGATGGGTAAATCCGTCATCATTTCGCCTTCAAGTCCTCAAGAATCAATCCCACTTGGTCAAAGTCGATCGGCTCATAGCCTTCTTCCACAATCTCCGAGCAGAGCACGAGCCATGACTGGTGATTCCAGCAGCCTTTGTTTTTCCTGACAAAGCCTTCAAGCTTACCGGACTTCGCCAACTTCCTGAGGTTTTCCTCCTTGGGGCACGAAACCGGAGACTTTTTGCATTCTGACTTTGCGCATGCGGTCTTCTTGACGGTATTCTTTTTTTTCATTCAAATCTCCTCAGTTTCCTTATTGTTTTTTCACCTGTGGAAGAATACACAATGAAACTGAAAAAACAAGGCGGAACCACGAATCAACCGGAATACTACATTGTCTCCTCGGTCCATCACGATATAGACCGGAAAAGGTTTTTCATGCGTGCCGAGAAGGTGCCTCAATCAAAACCTTGACTTTACCATATCCGGATGTTCTATTTCAGCCTTTCTCAAATCGGGTGGGTCGTTTGATTCCATGAACATCTATTTGCTGTGGTCAAACCGAAGAATATGAAATTCAGATATAAAATATTAATATGTCTTCTTTTGTCTAGCTTAATCCCTGGATGCGTGTCAACCCGGAGCGCTGAAGAGATGAGGGGTATCCAGCAGAATGAAGGATTCGTCACAACAGAACTGGATTATGTCGGAAGCACCGACTCATACCATTATTTTGAGCAGGAAAAAGGCAGGCGTGAACAGGACGAAATCATAAAATGGACGAAACTGTATCGCGTGCCCAAAGAAGAGCTGTCATTCACTGATGTTAAGGAGTTGCCTTACAAACTGCCAGACGACAAGAAAATGAAAGTTAAAATATCTTCCGCACAACCGTACACGCTGAGAAGATGCAAGGATAGGCATAAGGAGTACGAAGAGCGCATCAGAGAATATAAGGAACGCGCCAAGGGGCTGAAAGAACGGATGTCTAGCGCAATAACTGGGGCAGTAGGTGGAAGCACTTCAGGAGTACAATTGCCTTCCGGCCCAGCCCACACTTCTGAAAAGCAGCCATAAGTCGCTCTCGCCTAGCCACAGTTTGACCTTGAGCTACACAAGGTCTGCTTTCCAGTGTTTCACGGCGCATCCACAATAATTACATTTTGAAAATTGGGATCGGTGATTCCTAGTTCTCGAAACAAACAGTCATAAAAAGTACGGGTCATTTCCTTGTGTATGGATCCGCCCAAAGTTCCTTCAACAACGCCAGAAGTACTGCCAGACACCTTGGTTGAGACCTTTATTTTATTGCCGAACTGCGTTATCTTAACGCTCATGCTACGAACAACTGCCTCATCTCCGTCAAGAACTTCTTTTCTCAGAGAGATTAGGCCAGCCGCCCTGTTTTGATTGTAAACGGT
This sequence comes from uncultured Victivallis sp., assembly GCA_964540865.1. Classification (GTDB taxonomy): domain Bacteria; phylum Verrucomicrobiota; class Lentisphaeria; order Victivallales; family GWF2-50-93; genus GWF2-50-93. The sequence continues at coordinate 75,237 of CAZION010000004.1, read as the reverse complement.
AAATCCACTTTCAGTGCCGGCTACCACGGCTGCATTGTATACTTGTTCCAGCTTAAACGTAATCGGGGAATACCAAGTAGATATTTTTGGAGTGCCGACACAGGATGAAAGCAATAACACCATTCCAATAACTGCACAATACTCAACTGACACTTTACAATTCATGACAATAGCCCATCTGCTTTCCGAATTTAGTCCTTGTAATCCAAACCAACCAAGTTGCTGTTTAGCTAATTAAAATAGAACGCCCAGAAACTGAAAGTCAAGACTCCAGCATTACCACTCCATGCTTCAACATCCAAACCCTCAACCCGAAGCTGACTTGTCCATATTTCAAGGAAGCCAGATGCTGAAGTGAAAGTCAGAGCATGTCAGATAGCTCCACTCAAGCGTATGCTCCTTCTGGAAATGTGACAATTCACCCATGGCAGGGTTTATGCTTCAATAAACAAAAGTGTCATGGCACAAAAGCTACAGTGTATAAATGAACATGAACTTATTTGTGCATGTTTAGGAATTTGAGATGCTTGATAACTGACTAACAGACAAGAAAGATAATAGAAGTAGTGCTAGTGTATGTGTTTTATAAAATAATGACAACTACTGAACCAGAAAAAATAATTCTTAGGCCATATGAAATTTAAAATACTTATCAACACATCTACAATCATAATAGTTGCAGCACTATTTATAAACACGATGTCCGTTTGTGCACAACAAACACCAAAGTCGGTGATTGAACTTGTCAACGCCAGCATCCTAGAGGGTGTACCCTCCCTCATAAAAGCATTGGGGGACAAAGACTATAATGTCCGGTCACAAGCTGTTGAAGCCCTGTCTAAAAAAGGTGAACCTGCTGTACCTCTGATAATAGAGGCATTGACACATCCCAACAGCAATACTAGAAAAGGAGCAACAGAAGTTCTGGGCAAGATCGGGAATGTAACACCTGAAGTGGTGCCTTCACTTATAAAATCATTAGTGGACAGGGACATCTATGTCCGTAAGAGCGCTGCGGAAGCGCTCGGAAAGATCGGTGCGTCAGCCATGCCGTCCATAATAAAAGCTCTGACAGACAGTGACAGCTATCTCCGCAAAGGAGCCGCAGATGCCTTGGGCAATATGGGAAATACATCACCGGAAGTTCTCCCCGCACTAATAAACGCATTGGAAGATAGCGACAGCAATGTCAGGAAGAGCTCCGCGGAAGCCCTTGAAAAGCGCAGTGAGATGACTGAGAAACTTAAAATTAAACGATATATCCGGGATCTGGGTGATAGCAACAGCGATATCCGTAAAACCGCTCTTGACGCCCTTAATAAGATTGGACCTGCAACCCCGAATGTCACCGCATCCATTATTAAAGCATTAGATGACAGCGATTACGTTGTCCGCAAAAGATCAGCGGAATTCCTTGAAAAAAGAGGGCTCATGACGAAAGCCCTTAAATCTAAAAGATATATCCTCGACCTGAAATACGGCAATAAAGCCGTACGAATGCGGGCGGCTGAAACTCTCGGCATGATCGGTGCCGTAACACCGGAAGTCGTACCCGCACTGACAAATGCAATAGGAGAGAAAGACGTATGTTATGCGGCAATAGAAGCCCTGGGCAATATCGGACCTGCAGCCAAATCCGCAGTTCCATCACTGATAAAAGCATTAAATGACAGCAATATCAATGTTCGCACGGAAGCGGCGAGAGCCCTCGGCAACATCGGAACGGCTAAAGACTCAGTCCCCTCATTGATAAAAGCGCTAAGAGACAGTGACTCCTCTGTTCGTGCAAGTGCTGCTGGAGCCTTAGAAAAACTTGGGGCCATGACTGCCGGGAATAAACTAGACTATTTAGTCTTATCGCATCCAATACTTTCAATATTTGCCGGGATATGTGTTTGCCTATCACTACTGCTCGCTGGATGGTTTGCTGTACCAGTAGTAAGGAAGGTTTTCTTCCCCGTCGGCTGGTATATGCGCGAATTAAATAACCCTGACAGGGAAGTGCGTGTTTCAGCTGCACATGCTCTCGCAAAAATAGGCAAGCCGGCCGTGTCGCTTCTGATTAAAGCGCTAGGACATAAAAACAGTGATATCCGGATAAACGCAGCAGAAGCCCTCAACGAGATCGCTGAGCTGCCACCAAGAGCCATCCATATAATCTTAAAATCATTGAGAGACAAGGAAAGTGAAGTCCGCAGGATCATCGTGGAAGTTTTGGGCAAAAACGGCCATGAAGACAAGGATGTGATTCCGGCCCTGATAAAGGTGCTGGATGACAAGGACAGCGATGTCAGGGCAAGTGCGGCAGAAGCTCTCGGCAAGCTTGGGGCATCTTCCCCGGAAGTGATTCCCGCCCTAATGAAAGCGTTTGAAGACAGTTATTACCTTGTTCGCGATAACGCCTCGGTCGCCCTTGGAAAATGCGGAGCCATGACCGTTGACCTCAAAGTGAAAAGGTTTATAACTGATTTGGGAGACAACCACAAAGACATTAGCAGCAGGGGCGCTGCGGAACTAAACAATATCGGTACGCCAGCTATTTTAGAACTCATAAAAGCGCTGGAAGATGGAAATAGCAACGTCCGCAGATTCGCTGCTTCATTTCTGGAAAAACATAAAGCTCTGACCGTGGAACATAAAGTTAAACGTTATATTCTTGATTTATCAGACAGTCATCCCAATGTCCGCACAAAAGCGGCGGAAGCCCTCGGCAATATGGGGCCAGCAGCGGCAGAAGCCACGCCATTGCTTATAAAACTAATAGGAAACAATGACTACTATATTCGCCTGCATGCCTCGAAGGCTCTTGAAAAAATCGGATCACTAAGCCCGGAACTTAAAGCTAAACAATACAGTTTAGATTTGAGGGACAGCAATAGAGATGTCCGCAGGAAGGCCGCAGAAGCTCTTTGCATTCTCGGCCAGAATGCAAAGGAAGCACTGCCAAACTTAAAAAAACTATTAACTGATGAAGATGAAACTGTCCGTATTGCAGCTGAAAAGGCAGTCCATAAAATAGAAAACGATCCGCTTGTTACTGTTTAATAATATTCGGAGGAGATTGGAAAGATGTCAAAGAAATTCACATGCGGGCTAAGAAAATACACAATTGGCGTGGACAGAATGTTCATAATACTTTTCAGCCTACTGCTAATTGCCTCGATGTCATTGCTGTTTTTCATCTATGCGAATTTCAGGGAGGAGAAACAAAAAGCCTTTCAAAATGAAGCTTATTATGCCTCTAAAATCTACGCTGAACTCATTGAATCCCACATTTCCCACCTCATGGAAAAACTCCAGCAGCTTGCGCTCTCACCCTCCGTAATAAATCTAGATTCCGCCGGCGAGTCAATGATGACAGACCTTTATGAATTCCATAATGCGAGTGACTTTGCAAAAGGGATTATAAGAATATCCCCAGACATGCAGACATTGTTCACAGTGCCTGTGGAGCTGCTCGCAGGGTCTGATTTGACCGCCCAAAATCATTTCCATGAAGCGCTGAATGAAAAACGAACGATTGTCAGCAATCCCTTCAGCATAGCCGAAGGTTTAAAGGTAGTGGCTTTGTCCGTTCCTGTTTTCGACCATGACATATATAAAGGTTCATTGTCCATCCTCATTGATTTTGATGCCCTTTCAAAATTCTATCTGAGCAAAATCCAAGTAAGGGGAACTGGCAAATCATGGATAGTGGATAGCGAAGGCAATTCCATCCTGCTCCCCGGATATTCCGGCAGGATAAGTTCAATATCACTCAAAACTGAGTTGAGAACTTTCCTCCTCAAGGAGATGCGCAAGGAAAAAGAAGGCATCACGAAATACAAGATAATGGAAAAGAATGAACTGGAAAGGTATCTTTCCTACAGCACCATCCGGCTCGGGAGAAATCAGAGCTGGTTTGTATGCATTGACGCCTCGGAAAATGAAATCAATGACGCTCTTCCTAATTTCGGTCTCCTTGAACCGTATTGCATATATCCATTCATTACTTTCCTGCTTATGGCCACTCTGCTTGTGATCAGTTATATCTTAATGGCAAAACAGTATGCCGGACTGCTAGAGAAACAGCTGCTTCAGGCACAGAAAATGGAGACATCAGCAATTTTCATCAACGGGATCGCCAATGATTTCGATAATATCGTCCAACTTATGCGAGACATTCCAGAACTGCTCAATGAAAATGACGGAAAACCTCTGGAAAGTGATATAAGACTTATCTCGGATATAACTGAAAGGGCTGCCAAGCTCACATCGCAGCTGACAAACTTCTATATCAAGTCAACTTCACAATATACAAATGTAGATTTGAATAAATGTATTGAGAACACTTCGGAAATCATGCAACGTTTATTTGGCAGTAAAATTAAAATAGAAACTGAATTTGCAGATAACCTCCCGTTTCTGAAGTCTTCAATTTCTGAAATCGAACAGCTTATCATGAATCTATGCATCAATGCACGCGATGCCATGCCGAAAAAAGGAACGCTGTCCTTGAAAACGGAATTTATTTCAATAGACAGCCCCGATGTTTCTCTGAGAAAACTTCCTAGGGCACCACATATTCTTTTAACTGTTTCAGATACCGGAGTCGGAATGTCCAAAGAAGTTCAGAAAAACATATTTGTGCCTTTCTACACGACAAAAGGAACAAAGGGAACTGGAATAGGACTTTCAACTGTCTCAATTATCATTGACAACTTGAAAGGTAAAATATTTGTGGAAAGCAATGAAGGCGCAGGCAGTAAATTCCATCTTTATTTTCCTGTAGAACTTAATAAACAATCAGAATCTTAGAGCTTACCTTAATATATCCAATTTAAATTGAAATTCATAGGATTATGCATTAGTCTATATCCTACATTCGGCAGTGCATACGTAGAGCTTTTCAATCTAATCGTACTTATTTAGAAGATGAAGTGATTTATGGGAAACACAGCAAGGGAGATTAACGCAATCGTCACCGAAGCCGCAAGGAAGAAAAAGGTGATGGATGCAAATAAGGAGGTTGAAGAAAAAAGCGACTTCACGGATGCCGCCGTCGATTCCAGGAAAAAACTCCAGAGAAACCTTAAAAGAGATGTCAAGATGCATTCAAGGTTTTCCCTATACATTGTTATTGGGCTGGGGATTTTTTTTATCGGCTATCTCGTTTTACAGGCAGTAGAACTTTATTACGCTGCCGATGGGGTTGAATGGAAGACTGCAGTTGTCCGGGTTGAGGATTATGAAAAAGCAAAAGAATTCGTAAAAAACTCATTCGTGGAATACAGAATCAATCTAGATCTTATTTTCTACGAAGGAATCCCATTGACATGGAAAAACAATGCAAAATCGATCATTGAAAGTATGAGAGGCTCCGAATATGAAGCTTCGTCTGTCATGCTAGACACGAAGAATAAAGGGAATGAAGCCCTACTTAAAGTCACGTGCTCTGCGCGTGGCAAGAATAACATTTTATTCTTCGTAATTCTGGAAAACGGGAATTTCCGCATCCTAAGGATAGAAAAAATCCAATCGAAAGTAAAATAAAAAAATGAAACCCCATAAAAACTTCACAATGGTAGAGCTCCTAGTCGTCATAATCATCCTCTTCGTCCTTATATCGATTTTCCTTCCATCACTTACAAGAACAAGGGCGCAGGCTAGGAAATCAAACTGTCTTTCAAACCTCAGGCAGATTTATTTATTGGCCAGGATGTATTGCGACGACCAGAAATACTATCCTGATGCGGTAGTGCAGGGAACTGGAATCACAAAGTACTTCTGGTGCGGATATTTTGACGGAACCAGCTTGAATTATATGAAAGGCCCTCTTGGCGACTATCTAAAGACCCCAGACATCTTCAACTGCCCCGAATTCGTCATCCGTACAGACATAACTCCCCTTGATAAGTCGAGGCAGTCATCATGCTCTTACGGAATCAACGCAGAATATGTGGGAGGTTCTCCAGCTCCAAATTCCGTACCAACTGACGCGGACATTCTAAACAGCCGAGCAGCAAAAATAACAGAAATAAAATCACCCGACAAGACGCTTTTCTTCATAGATTCCGCTGTCGCATCAGGTTCCAATTATGGCGAAAGCTACTATTTCTGGGCTAGATTCTCCTATGTTACTGCCAATCCCCACGAAGCCAGAACCCACTTCAGGCATCACGGCCTGGCTGTTGGCGTATTCTGCGACGGGCACATTGAAGACAATATTGCTCCGGACGCCATAGACAACTCACAATTGAAACTCGGATGGCCTAAACTGAAAATCTGCGAGAGGCACTGAGTATCAAACTCTATCTCTTGGAAAGGTATTTTATGGCCTCATCCTCAGAGCTGAATTCCTGATCCCACAGGAATGATGCCGATGAAATAGATTGTCTGCGGACTTCATTATCCTTGTCTGAAAGGGCTTTAACCACCAGGGTTTTGACCGCGTCCCTGGAAAGGTCCAAGTCAATGAATTTTGATACGGCCTTGAGCCTTACGTCCGAGAAATCTGAATTCATCGCAGACTCCATCAGGCTTAAGACATCATTCTTGTCGTCCAGAGAGTCCATGAGCTTGTAGGATTCATCGCGAAGCTGTCTTGAGCCGTCATTCATTGCCAGTGCAATAAATGGCAGAATATTCTGCTGGTCCGTTTCAAACCAGCAAAGGCTTTTTGCAGCTGCCAGCCTGACATCCTCGGATTTGTCAGAAAATACCAGCGCTAGCAGATCAGGATCAAAAGACTCAAGATTTATTATGAAGTTGATCTTTGCATCATTGTCCATGGAAGCGAATTCCTTCAATAGTTCTTCAACTGTTTTATCAGGGGTGTTTCCTATGCCTTCCTTTGAGATTCCTGATGTGTTTTTACTATTGATATCTTTCGCGCCTCCAAGGACGGCAGTCTTTTTGTCTTTCATTGAAAAAGAAGTCTTCCCGTATTTAGTACTTTTTACTTCATCGGGAAAAACAGGGGATTGACTGGATGCCTCTTTTTCATTGATGATGGAGGATTTACCGATTATTAAAATGAACAGTGCAATCAGCAGCGTGATGAAAATCCCCGCAGCCGTTATCCTCATTGATTTTGAAAATTTCAGATTGATGGTGATTCCATTATGATAAGATTGAATAATACTTCCGCCTAAAGGCGGGACTCCGCAGCGCCCTATCCCCCATAACCAAACCCGACGTTAAAACTGGAAGGCTATTTTACTACAAATACTGCCCTGCAATAATAAAGAAAATCAAAGCCGACCCAAGGGTAGGGGAATTTGACCCAACTAAGATTAAAGCTCCCAGGGTTGGCTTTAGCCGGAAGACATCACTTCTGAAAGGGACTTACCCTGTAGCTATTCGAGCTATGGGAAACAAGGTATAGCACCACAATCCTGACCGAAATCAGATTTGTATAACGGAAGCATCTATTATAGGCCATCAATCGAGGCTGAATGTGAATGTCGCAAGCCCCTGTCCGTTGTCTATGACAATATTATTAGCGCCCATGATAAGTCCAGCTGGAAGCTTGGCTGGTATCTGAACACTTATCTCGCTTACGCCTGTGTCTAAATTCATGTAACTTTTGCCGGCAACATTTTTCTCATCGGGAAATACGATTGGCGGCACAGCCTTAAGGAGAAGTTTCAAGACACCGGGTTTGCCACTTACCTTGTACTCCAGCCATACGGACGGAGCTTTCTTACCAAAATAATCGCCTTTGATAATTATAGTTTCGCCCGCAGCAGCAGAAGTTATATCAGCAGTATCCCCGCTATCCCTGACAGCAGTTATTTCTGGAGACGTCAATGTGAAGAACCTGCTGAGATATTGCGCAGTCCCGGTGGCTGTCTGGATCACAACAAATGTATCCTTGTCGTATTGAGGGTACAATCCAAGGAAATCGGCGCAATAGAATCCAGAAGCATAGGAACTTGTGAGTTTTTTCTTGTCATAGAGCAGTACCGCAGTCGGCCATACACAGTCGAGCGTTTCTTTCTGCTCCTTGACTGTCGGTGCAGTGAGAAGGGTCAAGGGATATGTTACTGTCTTTCCAGCCACCGGCTGGACAAGTTCGCCCTTGAGAAGCTTAGGCTTAGCCGTGAAGTAAGCGCTGAGCGTCGATACCTCGAAGTCATATATGGAGAAGCGCGATCCGGGCGCGAGATAAGTGGTCGACGACCATAGATCGGGAACTCCAGGATCAAGCACATAGACTTTCACAGCGTCACTCCATAGATCGGAATTTACACCATCGCTTACGAAGCACCGGTAATAGCCCTGATTCCCGAGTTTTGTGAGTCCGGTGAGTTTCAATGTTGGACTGTTTGCGCCTGGAATATCCCCCCACGTCCCACCGTCGGGGAGAAATTGCCACTGATAGGATAAAGGATGGATCCCGTCGCCTGTTGCGGAAATTGAGAGTGTAATGGTGCCCCCAACTTCGACCGGCGTATAAACTGGCTGCGAATTTATTACGATCAGGTCAACCTTGCCGCCAACAGCTTTCACATTCGTCAAATTCCCATTGTTGTCATAGGTGAAATCAATGGTTCGGTCATCGGATGTGAATGCGCCTCCCGAATAGACAACCTTTATCAGACAATTATTTGCATCATAGACATATTTTGCCGTTCCTTCAACCTGGGCGTTGACAGCGAAGGAAAGTAAGAAACACACAACTACGGCGAAAATCAAAGATGTTAATTTTATATTTTTCATGACTATTCCCTTGTTTGTTTTTTGAGTTCTATTTCTTACTTACTTATTTATTGTCAAAAAATTATTTTCCAGGCAGTACAGATACATTCCCTTATAAACCGACCTGAAAATGCAGCTATTATAAGGCAGCAGATATATCCCCAGTTTGACTCCCTACTGCATCTTTTGTTTTTTTAATCAGTTCGTCCTGCCTTGCTTTTTCCCTGTCCAATTGATCCAATCTGTCTATATCAAACTCTTGCTTGTTTCTGTTAAATTCCTGCGATTCTTGTACCAGAGGATTATGTCCAACCTCATATAATGCTTGAATAACTACTTCTCCGGCGTAAACAGCCCCTCCAATCGCGATGCCAGTTCCTACAGCGACCGGAACGTAAGCAACAGCAGCTGCGCCAGCTGCAACTGCAACGGTGATCTTGACAGCTTGACCGAGCCCCCACCAAGTCCATTCCCCCAATGAAGCCGTTCCGTTGGGGTCAATATAACGAAGCGGATTCTCGTTTGCGTAGGCATAGAGGTTGGAGCCTCCCTCGAAGCCAATCGGATCCCGTTGCAAAAAGCGTCCGGAATTGGCATCATAGAAGCGGTTTTTCATGTAGAAAATTTCATTTCCCTCATCCTGAACACCGAACCCACCCACATAGGTGAAAGGGTTATTTGTGAGAGTATTTGCCGGATCCGCGCTTACCTGTCCGTACGGCAGATAATCATATTTTGCAATCACCGCAGCCGTATCGTCGGCTACGAACCGCACATGTCCCTGCCGATCGCTAAAGTAGTAAAGCCAGTCGCCATTGGCATCATAAGTCGAAAGAAGCGCGTTTCCTGCATAGATATGCCGATCCACGATGGTTCCATTTACATCCGTTGTGAACAGCATAACCCCTGATGGCAGATAGTGATAGAAAGTGGTCTCAGGCGTATCTCCTATGACAACGCGCTTAACGCGTAGTCCATCGGCATTGTAGGTGTTCTCAGTTGTCGTAATTGTCTTGTCGAGTGCTTTCCTGACCATCTTGGTGAGCCTGTTTTCAGCATCGTATGTGCATTTCAATGTCCCAGCTTCGAGATCGATAAGATTACCATCCACATCGCTTGTACAAGCCTTTCCTCCTTTCTTAGTGAGTTCACCGGCTACATTGTAGAGAAGGGTGGTGTTTACAAGAGACTGCGTGCTTAAATAGTAATTAGAACCCGTTAATGATTCAGATGAGATATTCCCTACCGCGTCAGGAAAATAATTGGCGGTGAACAGATTTGCACCTCCTAATGTTTCGCTGTGCTTTACCTGAATAATTCTTCCGGCAGGGTCATAAGCGTAGTCAGTCTGAATTCCGTTGGGGCGCGTAATATTCAGAATATTCCCACGATTATTATAGGTTAGCCCATAAGCGGTAGCCACCCCTGAGATGGTGATGGATTTAATTGCATTTGTCAAACGACTTTCCCCTACAAGGTCGGTGCCAGGGTTGTTTTTAAGGATGGATGGAACTGGTTGGCGGTTGAATTTGTCGTATGTATAGTTCACGACCAGACCATCCGGATATGTTATTCTTGCAATGTTTCCGCCAAGATTATAGGTAAGACCAACGCTCTTCCCGTCCGGATAGGTTATGTTTGTCACCCGGTTGTTTTTGTCATACACATACGTGGTGGTTCCCCAGGCATCCTTCTGTGTTAGTATGTTGCCGTTGGGGTCGAGGGTGTTCTCGACTAGTGTGGTAGGAGCGCTTGATGCGGTTAGCTTCAAAGCCTTCTTTGTAAGGCGTCCGTCTTCATCATAAGTATTGGTTATGGTCTGGAGCCTTGCATTCTTGATGGAGGATGTCCTTCCGAGATCATCGCGGGTGATTGTGGCGACTTTCTTGAGAGGATCGGTTGTAGTAATTAAGCGGTTGTTCTTATCATACACATATTTGGTCTCCGCACCATTCTTGTCCATGAATGATACGAGATTGCCGACGCCGTCATATTCCTTTACTATCTTGAATCCTCTTGCATCTGTGAAAAGTATAGGACGACCAGCATTATCATAGGAGGTCGATGTCATCCTGCCCAGTGGATCAATCGTCTTTGACGGGCGTGAGTCGGCATCGTATTCCTTCCGGGTGACATTTCCGAGCGGATCTGTCAGGGAGGTGATGAATCCAAGGTCATCGCGAACAATATCGGTGCTCTTATTGGTAACCGGATACATCTCATCCTTGAACTTAGTCTGTCCAAATGCATCGTATTCGTTTGTGTATGACGGCGAGCCGGTAACCGACGTATAGGTTACTGATGTAAGACGGTCGTTGTCATCCCAAGCGATGGCCTTTGTATTGCCATTGGGATCTGTCATGGAAACGCATCTGAATCCCTTGGCAGCTTCATAACCGAGCGTCGCTGTTCCGCCTTCCGGAGTTGTCTTAGCTATAAGGTTGCCGTAGCCGTTGGCATCATAGTCGAAGCTTGTTTTATACCCTCGCGCATCAGTTATACCTTCCAGACGTCCATTTTTGGCTCCAACACCATAATATGTGAATCTTGTCACATTGCTTAATGGAGTTGGAGTAGTGATCGTCAAGGGCTGGTATTTGGCGGTATTGAAATCATAGGTATATGTCCAAACTTTGCCAATGGCGTTAGTGACTGTTATGAGATTGCTGCTGGCATCATAAACATAAGTGGTTGACTTACCCATTGCATCCGTCTGCTTGGTCATGTTGCCAAATGCATCATATTCATAGGTGAAAACTCCGCCTTTTTCATCGGTGACGGTCTGTGGGAGCTTTGCATCGTTAAACGTCGTATTGCGTACATTGCCAAGAGGATCCTTCACGGAAGTGGTCTGTCCCTCCTTGTTGGATATGAGCGTGACCTCTCCGGACGGGGATGTGCGCTTAACAGTTGCCCCTTCATCCAAGAGTTCATATTTAGTCTCGCCTACGCTTGGCCGGGTGATCGAGGAAAGATATTTGTCACCTGCATTCTCCACGGCGCCGGAAGCAGCTTCATAGCCGGGTCTGTCTTTATATGTGAATGTGGTGGTCTTTCCGGCAGTGGACATTGACGTGAGGAACCCTTTAGCATCGTAAATGTAGTTTCCTTCATATCCCCACATGTCTTTTATTTTGGTGAGTGCCTTGCTGGTGGCATCGTAGGTAAAATAGACTTTTCTTCCATCCGGCATCGTTATATAATCGCAAAGTCCGCTTAAGAGATAATGAAAAGTGAAAGTCCTGCTGGCAGGATCATTGATCGCAGTGATTTGTCCGTTTCCGGCGTTTACAGTGAGGGTTGTCGTATTCCCGAACTCATCCTTGATTCCTGTAAGGTAGAAAATGCCTTGATTTACGCCTGCGGTAGTGCCCATGGTCCCATATATATAGGTGATATGGGAGGATTTTAGGGTAAGCTCGAAGCGGGGCGAAGGAGTGCCACTCTTATAATATTTTAGCGTATCAAATATGCCATCCGGCGCCTTAAGGGTAACATCGGTAGCGACAAATTCGAGATCTTCGCCTTTCGGAGTAGAGAATGCGAAACTTCTGCCTCCTCCGTTGACGAGTTGTGCGTCCTGTCCGAATCGTCCGACTACAGATTCATACCGGAAGCGCCAGTTTTTGCCGAACGGCCCAATGCTAGAATCACCGTTTACCGTAGGCTTGGAGTTGTAGATCAGCTTCATGTTGATGGGTGTGCCAAGAGTCTTGCCGTAGAACAACGTCCCCTCGAGAACAAGGTTCAACGATGCTGTATTGACACGGTACTGCGGTAGCCCGATCCGGTTCGGAGGCCCGTCCTCGGCATCAAACAGGGTGAACGGGTAGTCGGTGCTGCAGCCCAGCCTCGCCTTGAACCAGGGCGGCGACTTCGAAATGCTGTTGTCGGGACCTGCGCACCAGAATGTTTTCTGACCGTAGCACAGGGTGTATGCCTGGCCCGCAGACACAGGCAGAGTCCAGCGCTTCCAGATCTGCCCGTTTTCAGATGTCCAGACATCCCCAGAGTACCGGGTCGCCAAAACAAACGTCCCGTCTTCATAGATTACGCTTGATGCCGCCGAGGTCAGAGACGAAACCCCTTCAAAACCCTTCGCCTGCACCCCGGCTATCCATGTCGCTCCATTATCCCTAGACCATTTCGGACCACCAGATACAGCCACAACCACAGTTTCACTGCTGGACGCAACCTTGGGGCCGAGGCCTACCGTATCAACTCCGCTTAGAGAGAACAAAGTCCAGGAAGCGCTAGTGGTTCCTGCGTCTGTGGATTTATATGAACCTGAACTTGTGAATGCATACCAGTTGCCTTTTGCATATCCAACTTCGTATAACTTGCCCGTAACCCACCAATCCAAGCCACCAGCACCTCGGACAACCCTCCATGTGCTCCCGTTGTCAGCAGAAACAGTTATCCATCCATAACTCCACAATGATTTAACTCCACCCACAGCTACGAGTTTCCCATTTCCGTCTGACGCGATAGAATGCAGTCCACCGGGAACAATTATACCGCCATTGTCGGAACTCTTTGTTGACCAAGAAGTACCATTGTTGTCCGATATCCAGATCCGCGCATTCCCAGTTTCCGGCTGTGTACATACGGCAATAAAACGGCCTTTCGAAAAAATCACGGAGTTGAATTCATCCGATCCGCTCCCGGTGGGTCTGATAGTCCAGTTAAGCGCATCAAACGAAGTCGCAATGAAACTCTTCTTGCAGCACTTGGCATTGTCAACACCTACTATGACATATGTGTTGTTACCGAACGCCATGCCGTTGATCTTATAATCTCCGGAACTCACGTCCTGAGCCTTCCAAGCTCCGAGGGTGTCTGCAGCCTGCGCGGAAGCAAAGGAGAAAAATAAAATAATACCGGCCAGAGCAGATGTGCATCGGCAAGAAAATGAAGTAAACATTTTTGCCTCCTTTAGTTGTTATTAACGAAGTAAAAAAGGTTTTATACTTAAATTTAATCGGCCATATATCTTACTTATTACTGAATTTATTAAAAAAAAGCCTAAATTCAAAGTGCCTCGAATATCACGGGTTCAGGCTGAATGTGAATGTCGCAAGCCCCTGTCCGTTGTCTATGACAATATTATTAGCGCCCATGATAAGTCCAGCTGGAAGCTTGGCTGGTATCTGAACACTTATCTCGCTTACGCCTGTGTCTAAATTCATGTAACTTTTGCCGGCAACATTTTTCTCATCGGGAAATACGATTGGCGGCACAGCCTTAAGGAGAAGTTTCAAGACACCGGGTTTGCCACTTACCTTGTACTCCAGCCATACGGACGGAGCTTTCTTACCAAAATAATCGCCTTTGATAATTATAGTTTCGCCCGCAGCAGCAGAAGTTATATCAGCAGTATCCCCGCTATCCCTGACAGCAGTTATTTCTGGAGACGTCAATGTGAAGAACCTGCTGAGATATTGCGCAGTCCCGGTGGCTGTCTGGATCACAACAAATGTATCCTTGTCGTATTGAGGGTACAATCCAAGGAAATCGGCGCAATAGAATCCAGAAGCATAGGAACTTGTGAGTTTTTTCTTGTCATAGAGCAGTACCGCAGTCGGCCATACACAGTCGAGCGTTTCTTTCTGCTCCTTGACTGTCGGTGCAGTGAGAAGGGTCAAGGGATATGTTACTGTCTTTCCAGCCACCGGCTGGACAAGTTCGCCCTTGAGAAGCTTAGGCTTAGCCGTGAAGTAAGCGCTGAGCGTCGATACCTCGAAGTCATATATGGAGAAGCGCGATCCGGGCGCGAGATAAGTGGTCGACGACCATAGATCGGGAACTCCAGGATCAAGCACATAGACTTTCACAGCGTCACTCCATAGATCGGAATTTACACCATCGCTTACGAAGCACCGGTAATAGCCCTGATTCCCGAGTTTTGTGAGTCCGGTGAGTTTCAATGTTGGACTGTTTGCGCCTGGAATATCCCCCCACGTCCCACCGTCGGGGAGAAATTGCCACTGATAGGATAAAGGATGGATCCCGTCGCCTGTTGCGGAAATTGAGAGTGTAATGGTGCCCCCAACTTCGACCGGCGTATAAACTGGCTGCGAATTTATTACGATCAGGTCAACCTTGCCGCCAACAGCTTTCACATTCGTCAAATTCCCATTGTTGTCATAGGTGAAATCAATGGTTCGGTCATCGGATGTGAATGCGCCTCCCGAATAGACAACCTTTATCAGACAATTATTTGCATCATAGACATATTTTGCCGTTATGGCACCATGAGCATTAAAGGCAAAGGACAGAAAAAAACTTGCGAATGCGGTGAAAACCAAAGATATCAATTTTATTCTTTTCATGGCAGCAACTCCTGTTTCAATATTTTTCCGGCAACTATGTTTTTCTAATTTCTATTTTCCTAGAACTACTAAGGTTTATTTTGCGCGTCATAGGCTTCCTGTTCCATAGGATCCCAGTGATCATCATCGCCAACTAGGTCAACCCCTTCAATCGCGTTTGCCGCTATGTTCGTGGCCATATTCACCGGGGTCTCCACAAATCTCCGCAGTACATTCCAACCAGTCTTGAGTACACTGCCGTACTGCTTGTCGTGGGCACTTTCATGTTTTAGCGTATCCACCAGGTCGGCAGCGTTGTTTTGCATGAAGGGGTTGATGCGCAGTTTGTTATCGCTGGTAAGACTCCATTCAATCTTCCCGGATTCTAAAAAGGTAGTATCGACTATCACCTTTTTCTTCAAATCAGCAGCAAGGGCCGGATCCGTTTTCGCAATTGTATCAATCGCGTCTTTCATCTCTTTATCGGCGTCTGGCACAACAGCTTTGGGCCTCATCCCGGTCGGATCTGCATAGGTTGCCGGATTGGCCTTTCCGAATGCATAAAGATTATGGCCGGCATCGAATCCAAGAGGATCCCGGCTAAGGAACCTTGCGGAAGACGCATCATAGAAACGTTTCCCCATGCAGAAGATGCCGTTGCCCTCATCCTGAACGCCGAGGAGGCCGTTCATGGTGAAAGGATTCTCGTAGTCTGCAACCGAGGATGATACCTGCCCGTAAGGCAGATAATCGTATTTCACAAGAGGCGCACCGGTATCATCAGCTATAAACCTCACGTTGCCCTGCATGTCGCCGTAGTAGAAAATCAGATCCGCCATGTCGGTTTTATAGGTGGCAAGAAGAGTGCCGCCCGCGAAGATATGGTCTTCGATCACATTGCCTCCGATATCTGTAGTGAACAACAGGACACCCGACGGCAGATAATGGTAGACGACCGTATCAACCGTCTCTCCGGTGACAACGCGCTTGACCCGCAGTCCGCCTGCATTGTAGGTATTTTCAGTTGTTATGATCGTCTTATCAGGGGCCGTCCTCACCATCTTGGTGAGCCTGTTTTCAGCGTCGTAAGTGCACTTCACGGTTCCAGCTCCGAGATCGGTGAGATTGCCGTCCGCATCGTTTGCGCAGGCCTGGGTCCCTTTCTTCGTGAGGCCTCCGGCGGCGTTGTATACCAGGGCCATGTTTGCAAGCGACTGGGTCGTCGAATAATATGTGGCTCCGGAGAAGGTTTCGGACGATAGGTTCCCAACCGCATCAGGACTGCACTCCACAGTGAAATCCACTGCCGCCGCGCCTCCGGTGCTGCTATGGACAATCTTGGTCGTCCTGCCCCCGGTGTCATAGGTGTAGTCAGATCTTGTGTCATTCGGACGGATCACCCTGGTGATCTTGCCGCGGTTGTTATAGACAAGTGTGAAATTACCCGTGACCGCTCCAGAAAGAGTCACTCCAGTGACTGCATTTGTCGAACGGCTTTGTCCGGCGATCTCGGTCCCAGGATTGTTCTTGAGTACCGACGGGACGGGCTGGCGGTTGAACAGGTCATAGGTATAGGTCGCGACAAGACCGTCCGGATAGGTGATTGCGGCGATGTTTCCGCCGGTGTTGTAAGTCAGCGTTACAATCTTCCCGTCAGGATATGTCACCTTCTTCACCCGGTTGTTCTTGTCATACTCATAGTTGGTGGTCGCGGCCGGTGTGATGCTCCTGCCCCAGGCATCCGACTGCGTGAGGATGTTCCCGTTTTCGTCAAATGTGTTTTCGACAAGTGTCGTCGGAGCACCCGCAGCCGTGAGCTTCAAAGTCTTCTTCTTAAGGCGTCCGTCGGCGTCATACTCATAGTTTATGGTCTGGAGCCGGGCATTCTTCGTGGACGACATCCTTCCGATGGCATCGCGTGTGACGGCGGCAACCTTCTTGAGGGGGTCCGTAGTTGTAAGAAGCCTGTTGTTCGCATCATAGGTGTATTTCGTCTCAGACCCGTTCTTGTCCTTGAACGAGACAAGGTTCCCGGTGCCGTCGTATTCCTGAACGATCTTGAACCCCCTCGCATCGGTGAAAAGTATCGGCCGGCCGGCATTGTCATACGATGTCGATGTCGCCCTGCCCAGCGGGTCGATTGTCTTCGACGGACGTGAGTCGGCGTCGTACTCCTTCTGCGTGATGAATCCGAGCGGGTCCGTAAGGGAGGTGATGAATCCGAGTTCGTCGCGGATGACAGTGCTCGAATTTCCAAGCTCATCGGTAAACCCGTTCTGCCCGAAGGCATTGTATGCGTTCGTATACGCGGGCATTCCAACCACCGAGTCGTATCTGATCCTTGTCAGGCGGTCGTTGTTGTCCCACGTGAGGGTCTTCACATTGCCGTTTGAATCGGTCATGGATGTGCATCTGAACCCCTGCGCATCATAACCGAGGGATGCCGCCCCTCCGGCCGGCGGTGTCTTGGTTATAAGGTTGCCGTAGCCGCTGGCATCATACGTGAAAGACGTCGTATTGTTCCGTGCATCCTTCATTGTCGCCGTGCGGCCGTTCGCGTTATAGGTCATGGTCGTAACATTGCTGAGCGGGGGCGGGGTGCTGACGGTAAGCGGCTGGTATTTCGAATTGTAGGTGTAGGTCCACGTGTTGCCCGCACCCAGCGCGTTTGTTATCGTAGTTACGTTGCTGTCCGCGTCATATGTGTAAGTTGTCGACTTGCCCAGTGCATCGGTCTGCTTCGTCATATTGCCACGGTCGTCGTATTCATACTTGTAGACACCGCCCTTCTCGTCCATCACGGAAGAAGGGAGCTTTGCGTCATTGTAGGTTGTCGTGCACACGTTGCCAAGAGGATCCTTCACGGATGTGGTCTGTCCCTCCTTGTTGGATATGAGCGTGACTTCCCCGGACGGCGATGTGCGCCTCACGGTCGCACCCTCATCCATCAGCTCATATTTCGTCCTGCCGGTGTTCGGCCGCGTGAGCGATGAAAGGTATTTGTCCCCCGCATTCTCCACGGCGCCGGAACCGGCTTCGTACCCGGGCCTGTCGGCATACGTGAATGTCGTGGTCTTCCCAGCAGTGGACATTGACGTGAGGAACCCTTTGGCGTCGTAGACGTAGGCCCCGGCATATCCCATCATGTCCGTTATGCCGGTGAGCGTCTTGCTGGAGGTGTTGTAGGTGAAGTTTACCGAACGCCCGTCCGGCATCGAAATCCGGGTGCAGAAACCGCTGTTATAAGTGAAATTGAATGTCCTGTTGGCTGGATCCTTGATCGAGTCGAGCTTCCCGCTTCCGAGCGGGGCGTATGCAAGGGTTGTAGTGTTCCCAAACTGATCCTTGATCTTGGAGAGATAGTAAAGTCCGGCTTTGTCACCGGTGCCTGCTTCACCATAGATATACGTGAGATGCGAGGATTTCAGTGTCAGCTCGAAGCGGGGCGAAGGAGTGCCGCTCTTATAATATTTCAACGTATCATATATGCCTTCCGGAGCTTTGAGCTCAAGATCAGAGTTCAAGCTGTCCAGATCTTGACCCGCAGGCGTGCTGAATGCGAAACTCCTGCCGCCGCCGTTCACCAGCTGCGCGTCCTGCCCGAAGCGTCCAACCACGGATTCATACCGGAAGCGCCAGTTCTTCCCGAACGGACCTATGCTCGAATCGCTGTCCTCCGTCGGCTTGGAGTTGTAGACAATCTTCAAGTTGATGGGGGTGCCCAGGGTCCTAGCGTAGAACAACGTCCCCTCAAGCACTAGGTTCAACGATGCTGTATTGACACGGTACTGCGGCAGCCCGATCCGGTTCGGTGGCCCGTCCTCGGCATCAAACAGGGTGAACGGGTAGTCGGTGCTGCAACCCAGCCTCGCCTTGAACCAGGGCGGAGACTTCGAAATACTGTTGTCGGCACCTGCGCACCAGAATGTTTTCTGACCATAACAGAGGGTGTATGCCTGCCCTGCGGACACAGGCAGAGTCCACCGCTTCCAGGTCTGCCCGTTTTCAGATGTCCAGATATCCCCAGAGTACCGGGTCGCCAAAACAAACGTCCCGTCTTCATAGATTACGCTTGATGCCGCCGAGGTCAGAGACGAAACCCCTTCAAAACCCTTCGCCTGCACCCCGGCTATCCATGTCGCTCCATTATCCCTAGACCATTTCGGACCACCAGATACAGCCACAACCACAGTTTCACTGCTGGACGCTACCTTGGGGCCGTATCCCACCGTATCAACCCCAGCCAGCGTAGGGAACCAAGGCCACGAAGTATCAACGAGTCCTCCATCGGAAGATTTATATGTGACCGACCCATTTAATGCATACCAGTTGCCTTTCCCGTATCCAATACCGTAAAACTTACCCGACGTATACCATGCATCCCCAGTTGACGCCCATCGGACAATCCGCCAAGTGCTCCCGTTGTCACTAGATACAGTCATCCACCCATAACCACCAAGTTTGGTTCCTCCTACAGCCACAAGTTTTCCGTTACCATCGCTTGCCACTGCGTGAAGTCCGCCTTCGACAATCATACCTGCATTGTCGGAACTCTTTGTTGACCAGGCAGTGCCGTTGTTGTCCGATATCCAGATCCGCGCATTCCCTGTCTCCGGCTGTTTGCACACCGCGATGAATCGCCCCTTTGAGAAAACCACGGATGTGAACTCATCCGATCCGCTCCCGGTGGGTCTGACAGTCCAGTTCAGAGCATCAAACGAGGTCGCTATGAAACTCTTCTTGCAGCATTTGGCATTATCGACACCTACTATGACGTATGTGTTGTTCCCGAACGCCATGCCATTGATCTTATAATCTCCGGAACTCACGTCCTGCGCCTTCCAAGCCCCGAGGGTGTCTGCCGCCTGCGCGGAAGCAAAGGAGAGAAATAAAAGAATACCAGCCAGCGCAGATGTGTATCGGCAAGAAAATGAAATAAGCATAGTTACCCCTATTGGTTGGTGTTAATGCATTAGTTTAAATATATATAATGGCATAGTTATTTCAAGACAAACTAATCATAAATCTTATTAAATACTTGTTGATGAAACGTATAGCCCTTCCGCGGAAAAGTTATACCTCATTTGGCAAAGCGGCTATTCATGCCGCTACATCAGATGAAGGATTGTCGGAATTAAGCCAAGCATACTTATTAGGAAAGCCGGCATTACTGAGGATTTTCCGCGTATTTCAATAGTTCCTCAGTTTAATTCTTTGATCATTGCATTATTTTATGGGCAACTTTCAAAACTATCAGCCTGTGGTCAATATCCCTATGAAACAAATTTTTGTCTATTCAGTAAGTCTCGGATGCCCTAAGAACTTTGTCGACACTGAAATTCTGGCAGGGCATCTCCTGTCGGGAAATATCGGGCTCACCGAGTCTCCGGATAATGCGGATGTCTACATGATCAACACATGCGCATTCATACCCCCTGCCCGCGCCGAAGCGGAATCATTCATCAGAAAGGCGCTCTCTTGGAAAAAGAAGAATCCAAGCTCCAGGAAAATAGCGATATGCGGCTGCCTGGTGCAGTGGGACAAGAAAAACGAATATGCAGGCAAATATCCCGAAGTCGACCTGTGGCTCGGTATCGACAAGATTGCGAATATCGCAAAATATATCGGGCAGCTTTTTGAAAAAGAAACCGTCAAGCCGGTCAGGGCGCTCACCTCCGCCCCCGAATACATGTATGATGAAAACACGGCGCGGCTCCAGCTGACACCAAAACATTACGCATACGTTAAAATCGCAGAAGGCTGCAACAACAGATGCACCTACTGTTCGATTCCAGGAATTCGCGGCGCTTTGAGGAGCAGACATACAGAGTCCGTCATCAAAGAGGCGCAGAACCTTGTCGGAAGCGGCTGCAGGGAATTAATCCTGATAGGACAGGACACGACGGCGTTCGGAAAGGATCTCAACGACAAAAATGAAAATCTTCCGGCCCTCCTGAAAAAACTTGACAAGATCGAGGGAAGGTTCTGGCTCAGACTCCTCTACACTCATCCGGCACATTTCACCGACGAACTGATATCTGTTTTTAAAAACTCCAGACACCTCATTCCATATATCGACATTCCGCTCCAGCATATTTCTGACAGGATACTTGCGAGCATGGGGCGGAAAGTCAGATCCGACCAGATAAAAAACCTTCTCTCCAAGCTCCGCACCGAAATACCAGGAATTGCCATTAGGACAACCTTCCTTGTGGGTTATCCGGGCGAGACTGAAAACGACTTCATTGAACTGAGCGATTTTGTTAAGACGCAAAAATTCGAAAGGCTAGGTGCATTCACATATTATCCTGAACCGGGAACCCCAGCTGCAGCCTTAGGGAAGCAGGTCTCCGCAGAAGTCGCGGAACAGAGGAAAGACATACTCATGAGGCTCCAAGCTGAAATCTCACTTGAGCACAATATCGGGCTCGCAGGAAAAACGCTGGACGTGCTGATTGACAAGACAGGAAAAGGCGAAGCCTACGGCAGAACTTATATGGATTCCCCAGACATTGACAACCTCGTTAAAATCAAAACCGGAAAAGTTAAGATTTCTGTAGGCGAGATTGTAAAGGTGACAGTTAAAAGCGTCGGAACCTATGATATCGAAGGGATATTGGTTTGAGGGAATTTGAGCTAAGACAAGTGTTTCCAAAGAAGTAACTCGGGTCTATATGACCCGAGACTCGCGGGTCAGGTAGACCCGCGCTACTCCCGAATGAGCCTTAACTTAGCGGCATGATATAATGAACCTGTCTCTCCACTTCCCTGAATCCTAAGGACGGATAGAGATGCTGTCCCACCTGGTTGCTCGCAAGGGTTTCTATCTTGGCCTGATGCAGTCCAAGTTTTCTGAAATGAGAAATCGCCCAGTCTATGAGCTTCCTGCCTATGCCCCTGCCCTGAAGCTTCGACGACACTGCGAGGTTCGCAATAACTCCCCTAGACGCAACACTTATAATGGCCGTGGTGACATATCCTACGACCTCTCCGTCCAACACCGCCACGAAACATCCGTCAGGATTCTTCTCAAGCTCATTCTTCAGCACCGTCGCTTTTGTTTCAATCCATGGGGTTCCCCCGAGCATATCCTCTATTTTCGCATCTATGGACGCACTCCGGAATTCCTTTTCCGTCAAATCGACAATGCTTTTCAAATCACCGGCAACCGCAGTCCTGATGACAACTTCATCCTTCTGGTTTTTCATTATTGTTTTCATCCTTGTTTTTCAATAATTCAAGACAAGCAGCTCGGCGTATCACGCCTAAGCTTCCCGTCTCGGGATGCTATCCCGAGATACTTTAATTTACCATGATTCCTGATTCATAAAATGGATCTATGGCGGCAAAACCGCAAATAAAATCAAGATTTTAACAGCAAAGAACGCTAAGGGCCCGCTAAGTTGGCGCCGAGATCGCAAAGGATATAAATTCAACTCTGCGTACTCTGTGTCTTTCTCTTTGCGAACTTCGCGGTTGACAAGTCGGCTGGCAATTTTCAATGATTGCTTTATCTTTACGGGCTTGCAAGCAAAGAACGCAGCACTCTGTTGCCGCGTTCCATGCAACTCGACTAATATGAAACTTTAAACAGGGGTATTTAATATGAGCACAGCAGAATGGACTGAAAGAAACAGGAACTATGATTTCATCGACGGGGAAACAGGGTTCACCCTCAATGTGGCAGGAATGAATTTCACGGAAAATGATCTCGGACAGATGTCTGCGAAATTCGCAATCGCACATTTGGAAATGAAGAAGATCGAGGCCGGCGAAATAAAAAACCCCGATGAAAACAGGAAAGTCACCCATTTCACCGACCGTACTGCGTATCCTTCAAGCCAGCTTTTTGCTGATGTTGAAAAATTCGTGGAAGAAGTCCGAACCGGCATCATAAAGGGGAGCACCGGAAAAAAACTGGACTCAGTAGTAATAAACGGGATCGGCGGCTCCGCACTGGGACCGCAACTCCTCCAGTTCGCAATCAACGGCCCATACTGGAATGAACTCAGCAATGGCAAAAGAAAAGGCTACCTCAAAATCTATTTCACCGACAACACCGACACCGCCGGTGTCAGCGATGTGATGAAAGCCGTCAATCTGAAAAGCACTCTCATCCTGAGCATTTCAAAATCGGGGGGGACCCAGGAGACCAAGAACAACACAATCGCTTTTGAGAAGATTTACAGGGAGGCCGGCCTCGATTTCACGAAACATGCCTGTGCGATCACCATGGAAGGCAGCGAACTTGACAAATACTCGAGATCAAACAACTGGCTGAAAGTATTCCCTATGGCGGAATCAATTGGCGGAAGGACAAGCGAAACAAGCGTAGTCGGGCATCTCCCCGCCGCACTCGCAGGCGTTGATTTCAGAAGTTTCATCGCAGGCGCATGCAGGATGGATACGCTCACAAGGGAACCCGACGTAAAGAAAAACCCTTCATATCTTCTTGCGGCAATGTGGCATATCGCAGGCAATGGGCGCGGCGACAAGAACATGGTCATAGTCCCCTACTCCGACCGCCTCGTCCTGCTTTCACGCTATCTCCAGCAACTCGTCATGGAAAGCATCGGAAAGGAAAAAGATCTTGACGGCAATACCGTGAACCAGGGGCTGAATGTTTTCGGTAACAAGGGCGGCACTGACGCCCACGCCTTCATCCAGCAGTTGAACGACGGGAAAAATGATTTCTTTGTAACATTCATAGAGGTGCTGAAGGACAGCATGGACATTCCTATCACGGAAAACATCAGCATGGGTGATTACCTGCACGGATTCAAGGCAGGCCTTGCAAATGCGCTCCACTCAAAAGGGCGTCAGGTCATCGAGATGCAGATAACGGATGTCAACGCGTTCAATCTCGGGATGATCATAGCTCTCTACGAGAGGGCTGTTGCGTTTTATGCCGAGCTTATCCACATAAACGCCTTCCACCAGCCGGGCGTTCAGTCATATAAGCTTGCAAGCAAGGAAATAATCACCCTGCTCATCGCCTTGGAGGGAAAACTCGCCAGTATCGGAAAATTCAAAGGGACCGCAACTGAGCTCGCAGCAAAGATCGGACTGCCGGAGCAGGAGATTGAAATCGGCGGACTTCTTGCGAAATTCGCAGAAAACGGTAAGAAGCGCAAGTTCCCCGGATTCAAGATTTCACGCACATGGGATTCAGGAAAAGACTGGGTTTACAGTGTGAAGAGCAATCTGTAAAGAAGACAAAGAACATGCCTTACGGGATTGACTGCGAACAAAAGATTCATGGGAAATAAAAACTTAAATCATCTGGATACCCTTGCGGAATCCGCAAAGCTGAAATTCTCCGAGGAGGAGAAGAAAGCTGCGGAGCTCTATCCGTTCCTAGCGTCAGGCTATTATCTCGGGCTGATCGGCAAAGACAGGAAAAATGATCCTGTATTCAAACAGTGTTTCCCAGACTCGCGGGAGCTTCTCAGTAAAAAGGAACTTTCCGAAGACCCCCTTGCCGAAGAAATACAGATGCCTGTCGCTAATCTGATCCACCGCTACAAGGACCGGGTTGTCCTGCTCGTGACAAACAAGTGTGCGGTTCACTGCCGTTTCTGCTTCCGTAAGCGGAAATGGAAACGTGGCAACAGCGCAGGCGATATCAGCGACGACAATTTGCAGGAAGCCTGCAAATATATCTCGATGCATACAGGAATCAGGGAAGTCCTTGTTTCAGGAGGAGACCCATTGATGCTTTCAACCGGGAGGCTCAAGACAATACTTGACAGAATCTCCGGAATACAAACCGTCGATACCATAAGGATTGGCACCAGAATACCGGCGGTGCTTCCAGCAAGGATTGACAGGCCGCTGGTAAAGATGCTTTCAAACGTGCGAGGGCTTTGGATAATGACCCATTTCAACCATCCGGCTGAGGTCACAAAAGAGTCCGGACTGGTGTGCCTGTCCCTTGTGAAAGCGGGAATTCCACTTCTAAATCAGACAGTTCTCCTGAAGGGAGTAAATGATCATGCAGGCATTCTTGAGGAGCTTTTCCGCGGACTTGTGAAGATAAAGGTGAAGCCGCATTATCTCTTCCACACAGATCCTGTTGAGGGGAGCTCCCATTTCCGGACTGGAATCAGAAAAGGGTTGGAAATAATGAGAGAACTGCGTCCGGTGCTTTCATCCTTGGGAACACCGATTTTTGCGATTGACCTCCCAGATGGTGGGGGCAAGGTTCCGCTGCAGGCCGATTACCGTTCAGGGAAAAAATATTCCGGCATAAACGGCAGAAAAATCCTTTATTCCTGATTTCAGGGAACCTTTGTTTTTTTTACAGAACGCCCTTGAGAAAAAATCCCCATATGCTATTATACGAATTGCGTTTTCAGACACTATTTCGGAGTATTTTCTATGCCTACTTATGAATATGAATGCGATGCGTGCGGAAAGACTTTTGAGTTTTTCCAAAAGATGACAGACGAACCGATAAAGACCTGTATTTGCTGCAAAAAGAAGCCAGTCCGCAGAATGATCGGGACCGGAGCGGGAATAATATTCAAAGGAAGCGGTTTCTACTGCACCGACTACAGGAAAGATGGTTACAAGACCGCGCAGAAGGCCGATTCGGCAAAAGCAGTCGAGAGCAGCGCAAAGCCCGAGGCAAGCACTAAAAGCGATACGGCAAAACCAACAAAATAATATAAAGACAGGGGACTCTTCAAAATGTTAATGAAATGCCAGATCTGTGGTCATGAAAACCAACTCGGCGCCATCTTTTGCAGGGGATGCGGCGGCAAGCTAGATACTGAACAATTGAGGCCGAAAGTGGATCACGCAAAAGCAGCAAGCGTTTGGGGAGGCGTTATCAGGAACCTTATAGGTTTTTCAATATTCTGCGCTGTTGTCGCCCTCATCGCCATGTTGTTTTATCCCGATGACCTCAGCAATTATACACCCCTTTCAGGAGACAATGCTATAAATGCCGCAAAGGAGAAGTTTGAGTTAATACTGAAGAAGGCCGAACAAGGCTATGGGAATGACACCTATACCCTAACCGCTCCGGAAGCGACATATATCTACAACTCCAATTTCATTGCAAAAACTCCGGCACCAGGTTCTGACAAGCCGGCAACCGCCACCCCGGCACCAGCCAACGCAGCTCCGGCAGCAGGGGAAGTGCTAGCCTACAATATTGAAAAACTTGTGTTCGACATTGACTCAATCGGTTTCGTCCACATAATACTCAAAACAAAACTTTTCGACAAAGTTCCGGTGACTTTTGAACTTAAAGGTTCGGTAGTCAACGCGCCAACTAAGGAAGTCGGCAAATCTTCAATAACCTTCAACGCCATTGAATATAAAATGGGACACATGCCCATAAAATTCGCGGAGAAACAGATACTCGACAAATTCATGCCGGCGCTAGAGGGCAAAAAAATAGATCAGATATTGAAGGCGATCACAAAAATCGAAGTAAACGACTCGAAAAGTTTTGTGGTTAAATTCTAAATTAACCTCTAATAGTTCCGCTTTGGTTTTATCACTTTCTCCCTGGGGCGGAACTTTATCCTGATTGGCAGTCCCGTAAGTCCAAGACTCTTCCTCAGGCAATTGTTGAGGTAGGAGACATAATTCGCCGTGCAGATTTTAGGGTCGTTCACAAAAAACACAAACTCCGGCGGCTCATTCCCTATCATTGTCGCATAATAGATTTTGAAATAATGATTATGGGTTCCGACAGACGTCGGTGAATTTTTCTTTACGGCATCCCCGACGATCCTGTTAAGCAGCGAAGTCGGGATTTTCATCCTCATGTTTTCCATTACTTCAGAAAGCATTGCCGGTATTTTCTGAAAATTATGCCCGTCTGCGGCGGATGTGAAAATGACAGGAGCATAATCCATGAAAGTCAGGGCGTACCTGATTTCCTTGAACACTTCCTCAGGCTTCTGCGCTTTCCGGCACAGATCCCATTTGTTGGCGAGGATTATGCAGGCTTTGCCAGATTTGGAAATCATGTCGGCAATTCTCTTATCCTGGGCGGTAACACCTGTTTCGGTGGTCGCCTCTATCACAAAAAGGACAACCTGCGCCCTCTTTACGGCCTCTTCGGAGCGTATTATACTGAAAATCTCAACAGCCGTATCGGCCTTTTTTTTCTGCCGCAGCCCGGCAGTGTCAATCAGGGCCGCATGTATTGTCTCATCCTTGCATTTGAGCTCGAAACCAATATCAATCGAATCGCGGGTTGTTCCTGGAATATCGCTGACCATTACCCTTTTCTCACCCAGAAGGCGGTTGATAATGGATGATTTCCCGACATTAGGCCTTCCTATGACTGCAATCCTCAGCGCAGGTTCCACTGGAGGCACAGCGGTCTCCCAGTCTATCTTTTCAATTATCTTATCGAGAATGGCGGTAATCCCGCGCCTGTGTACGCAGGAAACGGAAAGCACCACATCGAATCCAAGTTTTGCGAAGTTCGCAGCATCTTCTTCAAGCCCCGGATTGTCGGCCTTATTGACAACCACAATGACTTTTTTCCCGCTTTGACGGAGCCGGCCGGCAATGTCCATGTCAAGGGCGGTGACTCCGTCGGCAACGTCTGTGACGAAAATAAGCAGTTCGGCACTGTCTATTGCAATCTCAACCTGCTCCTTAATTTCCGTATCCCATATTCCGAGATTCTTCTTGGCGCCCTTTAAAACGCCGAGTCCGCCGGTGTCGATAATCTGGAAATGACGGCCGTCCCAGTGCGTTGAGGCGGCGATACGGTCGCGCGTCACACCGCTCTCATGGTGGACGATCGCAAGACGGCGTTTAAGTATCGCATTGAAAAGAGAGGACTTGCCAACATTCGGGCGTCCCACAATAGCTACTGTCGGAAAATTAGAATCCATTTTTACCACCATTGATTACAAAGGCACAAAGGCACAAAGGCGCTGAGGCACAGAGTATTTTATTGTTACTAGTTATCAAAATTCATATCTCAAGCATTACGAAATATTCCTCCTCCAAATCTCATACGCACCTGTTCCAAGAGTCAGATTGATATTCTGAAAACCAATACCCTCCTATAGCTGATGCAGCTTGCCGCAACGGGGGCATTTTACAGACTTAGCGGAAAAACCAGGTGGGACTTTTATGCGAAGTCCGCAGGAACACTCTATAAAACTGAACTTGCTGGCACGGAGGAGGATATCATTTGCATCGCGTGTCTGCGTCACCCTGTCAACATGTTCGGTTTTCTTGATTCCCCGCAGCTCAAGTTCCTCGGCTGAACGTAAATCAGAACCCCCTATTATCGTTCCTCCCTTTACTTTTCCATATGCATTGTTGTAATCGTTGAAACCTGCTCCGGAAGCCATACCCCTTAGAATCTTTATTCTTTCCTCTGCAGGAGGATGTGTGCTGAAAAGGGAAAATGCTTCATTGCCGCAGGCCTTGTTGAAGGGGTTTACTATGTACATCGGAGCAGTAACACGGGTTGCCGAATCGAGCGGAACCGTCGAACGGGAAATTTTTTCGAGAGCCGAGGCGAGCCCTTCCGGATATCTAGTAAAAACCGCCGAGGACGCATCTGCAAGATATTCGCGGCTCCTGGAACATGCAAAATAAAGCAGGTTGGCAAGAATAGGTGCGAGTATCGCAAGAACCAATGCAACAACAAAGAGAATTATCTGAAGTTGGTTACCTCCCCCGTCCCTGTCCGAGGAATTTGAACGACGCTGCCCCATACCGCCGTAAAACATGCTTCTCGTGTAAACATCTGCAATAATGACAATGACGCCAAGCATTATGCCGGCAATCGTCATAAAGCGGCTGTCCTGATTTTTTATGTGCCCGATCTCATGGGCGACAACACCTTGAAGCTCGTCGCGCGAAAGGACTGAAAGCAGGCCGGTGGTCACCGCAACAGCGGCGTTTTCCGGAGTACCTACGGCAAAAGCATTGGGGGCGCGGCTTTCAACTATGAACACCTTGGGGGTCGCAGGAAGCGCTGCGGCGATCCTCATCTCCTCGACAATATTGTAAAGCTGCGGCGCATCATCATGACTTACCTCACGGGCCCCGGAAAGTGAAAGCAGGATGTTTTTACCTTCTAGAACGGCAAGTACGGTCAAGAAAAGCCAAACAAGGCCGGCAAGGAAAACCCCACCGAGAATCCCGTCCTGGGCTCCTGTTATGGCCCCTCCAATCGTCGCCCCCAGAATTAGGAGGAGCATTCCCATCACGATTATGAGAACGGCTGACTTTATTTTATTTTGCTGTATCGCTTGCCACATGATCTATTTTCTGATTTGGTGATTTAGAGATTTGGTGCTCGCCGATTATTTTATTAATTTCTCCGGGACGGAAAAACCTTCTTAATTACAAACACAGGAGCTGATTGCAAAATACAAGAAAACGGTTGTTGCGGCAATACACCCGTTGGAGTTCACAACTTTAGTGTGTCTTGGCATTAAATATGTTATGCACGTTAAAGCCGTGAACTCAAACTAATATTCTATCTCCGATTATCCGATCCATCTTAGAACTTAACAGACGGCGCTTCGCGCTGTGCGTTGTCTTTAAGCTCGAAGAGATCCATCGCAGTGAAACCGCCAAAACCGGCTACTATGTTTGACGGGATCATCTGAATCTTCGTATTATACATCATCACCTGGTCATTGTAGGCCTGACGGGAAAACGCAATCTTATTTTCAGTTGACGAGAGTTCCTCCTGAAGACCGAGGAAGTTCTGATTCGCCTTGAGCTCCGGATAAGCTTCCGCAACAGCCATTAGGCGGCTAAGGACTCCGGAGAGTTCGCCTTCGGCCTTACCTTGTGCAGCAACTCCATTTGCCTGAACGGCGGCGGTCCGCGCCTTGACTACGGCTTCAAAGGTTTCCCTTTCATGTTTGGCATATCCCTTAACAGTCTCAACGATGTTGGGGATAAGATCATGCCTGCGCTTTAGCTGCACATCGATCTGCGCCCATGCATTTTTCACCTGGTTCCTAAGTCCGACAAGAACGTTATAGGTCATCATGAACCAAAGCCCCGCTACAACCAGGCATACGATCAGAATAATCGCCACTAAACCAACTGCTCCCATAGCCATCATAATCATTCCTCCTTGTTTTATTAAAATTCGTTCAATGCTTATTTTATATTCCTGAAAACTGATTTAAGGAAATCAGAGAGTTTTCCGTTGGCACCAGATGATGTCATAATCTGTTCCAACTCCCCCTTGTCAAACCAGAGCCCCTGATTCAGGGGGCACTTGTCAATTTGGACAGGCGGATTTGTGGAAAGTTCCACTGGAGCCATTCTCTTCCTGCAAACAGGGCATTTCCTGATCCCCTTCGCCACCGTACCTTTCTTTATATCTGAGATAATTCCGGCAACCGAGGCGCTATTACTGTTTTCAGGTGAAATCAAAAGCTCCAACTCGCCTTCGTCAAGCCAGACTCCACCGCAAAGGGCGCAGAAGTCGATCTCGATTCTGTTGAACTCAAGAATAAGCATTTCAGTATCACAAACAGGACAAAGCATGACTACGCCCCTACCGTTCGAGTTTGATTTATCTGTCGTAATTCCGATGGGCAAACACACCGTATATGTAGATATGGAATGAGATATAACTCAGAAGCAGGCCCAAGATGAAAATAATAAAAACAGGCATCTTAAGACCTGTGTCAATTACCGACTTATCAATGCTCTCAGGATCATAATACACCAGGACGGACGAGTCCACTGGATATTTGTTCAGCAATCTCCTTACTTCATCCTCGGAACCCGCGTAATATGTGTCCCCAAAATTGAAAAACCTACCAAAATCAAGGAAAGCAATGCTGTTTGAAAAATATATCCTGCCGTCTACTGCATATTCATAGACGATATAAGGGGTGAGCACGTCCTTGGTTTTCTTTTCCGACAATCCGACAGCATCAGCCAGGAAGGAATGGATTATCCGTCCCTTAACCGAGTTCCAGCCCCTGCATTTCGAAGCATTCAATATTATTGAAACTCCATAGGTGGAAACCAAAAGCCCAGCCAAAAGGACTGTTACTGCCAACGATTTTGTATTAAACACTCTTTTCATGACAACGGCTTCCCACCCCAGGCATATTAATTAAAAGCTAAAAATACATGAATTAGTGCAATAAAGCAATTAAATTATTGAACATTCGGGCTATAGTATAGGCTGATTTTATACAACAATGGAGTTCTTACATATGACAGACAAGGATGTTTTAAATCATTTCATGAAGTCCGGCGCGCTGCTGGAGGGTCATTTTCTTCTCAGAAGCGGGCTTCACAGCAACCGTTTTTTCCAGGCCGCACTAGTATTGCAGTATCCTGACATTGCGGAGAAGCTCTGCTCCGCCCTCGCCGAAAAATTCAAAGACCTGGCAATAGATACTGTGCTCTCCCCCGCACTCGGAGGTTTGATTGTTGGTCAGGAAGTCGGACGCAAACTCGGAACTAAAGCGATATTCGCGGAAAAGGAAAATGACAACCTCGTTCTCAGACGCGGCTTCAAGATCTCAAAGGGCGATAAAATACTTGTCGCAGAAGATGTTGTGACAAAGGGAGGCCGAGTTGAACAGACAATCCAGCTTGCGAGAAGCTTCGGCGCCGAAGTCGTCGGAGTTGCAGTAATTGTCGACAGGAGCGCGGGAGATGTCAATTTCGGGGTTCCTTTCAAAAGCCTCCTGAAACTGCATTTCGATACTTTTGAACCGGACAGTTGCCCTCTCTGCAAAAACGGTATTCCCGCAGTAAAACCCGGCTCAAAATAGGCATCCGCCATAACATTATCTAATTATCCCATGGAGTCCATAAATGATCAGCTACATACTAAAGAAGATTTTTGGCTCGAAGTCCGATCGTGACATGAAGAAATTCATGCCATTGGTTGCCAAAATCAATGAGATAGAAAAGTCATTCCAGAACCTTTCAGAGGAACAGCTGAAGGCGAAAACACAGGAATTCAAGAACAGGCTGGCAAAAGGCGAAACCCTTGACGACATCCTGCCGGAAGCCTTCGCCGCTGTCAAAAACACTTGCAGAAGACTTTGCAACACCACTGTAGATGTTTGCGGTCAAGACCTTAAATGGGACATGATCCCATATGATGTCCAGCTCATGGGCGGCATCGTCCTACATAAGGGAACAATTGCCGAAATGGCGACAGGCGAAGGAAAAACACTGGTGGCGACACTGCCGCTTTACCTGAACGCCCTAGTAGGCAAGAACTGCCAGCTCGTCACTGTCAATGACTATCTTGCAAAGCGCGACTCCGAATGGATGGGGGCCATCTACCGCTATCTCGGACTTACAGTCGGATGTCTGCAGAACTCTATGATACCCTCCGACCGCCGCGAGCAGTACAACCGCGACATCACTTACGGAACTAACAGTGAATTCGGATTCGATTATCTGCGCGACATGGGCATGGCCATGAACAAGGAGCAGATCGTACAGAGGAATCATTACTATGCGATAATAGATGAAGTCGACAGCATCCTTATCGATGAGGCAAGGACGCCGCTCATCATATCAGGTCCTGTAGCCGTTTCCACACATCAGTTTGATGTCTTGAAGCCCGGAGTCGACGAACTTTTCAAAAAACAGAGTTTCCTGTGTTCAAGACTTATTTCCGAAGCCAGGGAAGAGCTGAAGAAAACTGAAGAGGGTAGCGCGGAAGAGGAATCGGCGCTTATAAAACTCATACAGGTCAAATTCGGAATGCCGCAGCATCGCCAGCTCATGCACGTGCTTGAAGATGTAAGCATACTTAAAAAAGTCGAAAAATTGGAGTCTTTCGTAAAGAGTGACCAGAATCGCGGCCTTCTCCAGCAGGTACAATCTGAGCTTTTCTTCGTCATTGACGAGAAAAGCCATGAATCCGACCTTACCGACAAGGGACGTACCGCATTAAGTCCGGACAACCCTGAAATGTTCGTGCTCCCAGATCTTCTCGCAACCATTCATGACATTGATTCGGATGCGACTCTTGACGAAGCCGGCAAAATAAAGAAGAAACAGGAATTCCAGGAGGATTTTGGAAAGCGTAGCGAAAAGATTCACAACATATCCCAGCTCCTCAAGGCATACTGCCTCTTTGAAAAAGACGTTCATTATGTAGTCCAGGAAAATAAAGTATTGATTGTCGATGAACATACCGGACGCCTAATGCCGGGCAGACGCTTCAGCGAAGGATTGCACCAGGCTCTCGAAGCGAAGGAAAATGTCAATATTGAACGCGAAACCCAAACCCTCGCCACAATCACAATACAAAATTATTTCAGGATGTATGAAAAACTTGCAGGCATGACCGGAACCGCCGAAACCGAGGCTAATGAGTTCCATCAGATCTATAAACTCGACGTCATTGTAATTCCTTCTAATAAACCATGCGTAAGGAAGGACTCGAATGACTGCATATACAAGACGAAACGCGAAAAATACAAGGCCATCATAGATGAAGTCAGGGATTGCCATGAGGCCGGACAGCCGGTTCTCCTCGGTACGGTTTCCGTTGAAGTTTCCGAAATCATCAGCCGCATGCTGAAACGGGATCGCATCCCGCATACCGTCCTGAATGCCAAAAACCATCAGTTCGAGGCAGAAATTGTCGCAAGGGCTGGACAAAAGGGTTCTGTCACCGTCGCTACAAACATGGCAGGGCGCGGTACCGACATCAAACTCGGGGAAGGCGTTGCCGAACTCGGCGGCCTTCATGTAATCGCCAGCGAAAGGCATGACTCCAGACGAATCGACAGACAGCTCCGCGGCCGCTGCGCACGCCAAGGCGATCCCGGTTCATCAATATTTTATATTTCCCTTGAAGACAACCTCATGCGTCTTTTCGGTTCGGACAGGGTAGCTTCAATTATGAACAGACTCGGCCTTGAAGAAGGCGAAGAGCTCCAGCATCCGCTTCTAAACAGATCAATTGAAACAGCTCAGAAACGGGTTGAACAGCACCACTTTTCAATTCGCAAGAGAACTCTCCAGTATGATGATGTCATGAACAAGCAGCGTGAAGTCCTATACGGTTTCAGGAAGGAAGTCATCCTTTCCGACAATCCGAAGGAAATCCTCTTTGATATTCTGAATCAGGAAATCGAAACACATGTTGACGAGGCCTATCAGTTTGCAGGAAAAACCCCGATTGCATTCGAAGGTGACGCACTGCTTGTCTGGCTTAATTCAACTTTCCCTCTCGGCTTCATAAAGAAAGATTTGGAATCTCAAAATGAAGACGGAATTCCGGACAGGGATTTGATCCTTAAAAGGATACTTGAACGGATTGAGAAGGCTTATGAGATAAAAACATCCCTCGAAACTCCGGACTCACAGAGATGGCTCGAGAAGCACACTCTGCTTGATGCCATTGACAGGCTTTGGCAGGAACATCTTTACGCAATGGATCATCTGCGCTCAAGCATAGGCCTCAGATCGTACGCCCAGAAAGATCCGCTAAACGAATACAAACAGGAAGCTTATAAAATGTTCCTGGCGCTCATGACTGAAATATATCAGGAAATACTTGCCAACATGTTCCGCTCGGCAACAAGCCTGGCCGCATTTGAAAAACTCTTCGCGTCGCTTCCACAGAATCTAGTACATAGGCAGATTGACCAGTTCGGTGAAATGGGTGGCGGTGAACAGAGTGCCGCCCCGCAGGCTGAAGCGGAAGGACAAGCAGCGGAATCCACAGCCGAACCACAAATCACTTTTGTGAGGAACACACCGAAAACCGGCAGGAACGAGGTATGTCCCTGCGGCAGCGGCAAAAAGTATAAGAAATGCTGCGGGAAATAAGATTCTGCGTTCAATCCCTCTGCTTCAGCGGACGCGGGCCGACCTTGGAAACGTCAATCGGGATAAAGCCCAACTTGAGGGCGGGCGAATCAGCCGCGAGTCGGAAATCTCTCTTTTCAAGGTTGCGGAATTTCGGATTATCCGTGATTGAATGCAAGTCCCGACCGAACTTCTTCTGCCACTGCTTCAAGGTGAATTTCTTACCACGGATTTCAAAATACGGCTTGCCTTTAAGCGAATAGAATAGGTTCAGGTCGCTGAGAAAACGTTCCGGCTCCTCCTCAACAGTATGCCACACCGAACGGAAGAATGGTTCACCCTTGCTCACCATGATATTGCGCATCCAGGTAAAGCCGCGGTGCGGCTCCTTACAAGTATATATGGACACCGCTTCACCGCCGAAGGCCCAGATGTTATTGCAAATGATATTCTCGCGGCCGTAATGCTGGTGGAACGGCTGCCTGTCAGCTTCATAACAGACATTGTTCTCAATGAGCAGATGGCTGGAGCCTTCATCCGGATAGATGCACCAGCCACCGTAGTGCGCCGAAGAGATCTTGTAAATCAGGTTGTTTCGAAGAACCGTACCTGGTTGGACTCCAAGCGTGTAGATGCCCCCCATGTCGGAAAGTAGTTTTTTGCCGAGATCGTGGATGTGGTTGTATGCGATCAGGTTATTCCTGCTCACGCTTTCCTGGTATCCCCATTCCCAACCGCACGACACTCCGGAATAGAACAAGTCGTGTATGTGGTTATAGCAGATATCAACATCATGTGCATTCATGGAGAGGATCCCGACCGCACTGTGAAAAATCAGGCCGCAATCGAAAATCTCATTATCGGTTATTCGGTGATGCCCGGTCTGTCGGATTTTCACGTTGGGATCTTTTGACGCAGCACCATTGATCTTCACGCCACCTGCACCCATATCCCGAATGGTATTGCCGACAATGCGGATCCCATGGCAGGCATCCGCAATTTCAACACCATACCACCCGGCGTGTTCAATAACACACTGCTCAATAGCACAGAACCGAGCTCCTTCAAGATAAATTACACCCGGGATATCACACGCACCCTGAGATGCTGCCGCCTTGTTGCAGCGACCATGCCGTCTACTGAAACTCCCGCTTGAAATTTCCGGACAGATAAAGCTCGCCCCGTCTGAAGAATCAGGATGCCGCCAATCTGTATGGGCGAACCGTATGCCTTCAAACCTGATATGTTCAATGAACTGGTTCTCCTCAGGGTTACCAACTAGAGCCAATAACTGCAGGCAACGCGGGGCAATCACCTCGGTATTGGCCAGCGTTTCGCCCTTGCGTGGCAAATAATAGAGCCGACCTTCCTTGCGATCCAGATACCATTCCCCGGGTTCAGACAATCCCTCAGAGACATTATCCAGATAGTAATCAGCCAGCTGGCTGCCATGTTTCCCGACCAGGACACACTTGCTCGGACGTTGCATTGTCACCAGATTTGTGTCCGGGTCAAACTCCTTAATTCCAGATCGCTCCTCAATCCAGAAATGGAGGTAAACAACCTCCACGTCTGACAAATTCCGGAAAGAACCGACTTCGCCTGGATTGCAGATGAACTGTGTCTGATTATGTCCAGTGTCCCAACCCGAAGGAAGTTTCATGCCTGGGACTTCTTTTATTCGGAATAACCCTTTTTTGGGGAGACGCGGGCGTTCCGCCCTGCGGCCATTAACGAACAGTTGCCGGAAAGACCACGTCCCTTCCGCCACTTCCGGAAGATCGCTCACCCAGGCTGACTTGCCGTTGATGGTGGTTGTTTGCCAGCCTGTGATTTGTTCCCCGCCGCTAAGCACCGGTTTCTCGTTCCGGTATGGTTTGAATGTGACCGGCCAGGAATCCTCAGCTTTCAGGATCAGTGGAGTTTTCATCGGATAGATTCCTCCGCGCAGAAAAACCGTAACCGGCCCCGAAAGGCACTGGTCTATCTTCCGCCCATAAGGATAATAAATCTTCCCCGCCTTCATCAGGCGCAAGATGGTTTGAAAACCTTGGAGCGTCTTAAAAGGCCCATCGGATTTTTCTGCGTTCGGTGCCGGTAATTTTCCAGACCAAGTGTCTTTCCCCATAGGAGAGACGTAGAACTGCAATTCGTTTTTATCGTTGTTCATGCTCTTTCCCTTGTATAAGTATCATTATTTGTTAAAGCAACATAATCTTGATGCGGGATACTGGGACTCTCCTGCCTATGACGTGGATCACTGTATTGAAAACTATCAGTGATGCCCTTTTGTCTTTAATTCGCTGATGAGCAGATTGTAATTCTGAATGTCACCTGTGAGCTTTTCCATCTGGGCGTTCAAAGCATCATAAGCGTTTTTCTTGCTGTCTATATCGCTGTTAGAAGGCTTCTTTTTACTAGCCTTTGTCTGGGAATATTGCTTAACCGCCTTGTCATAGTTAACTTTTGCCTGGGCACATTTTTTTCTTACAGACTCAAGGGATGTCTTTGCTTCCTCTATTTTTTTCTGATAACCCTCAATCTTCAACGCCACCGGCTCCTTCATTGGAGGTTGCGGCACAGTTTCCTGTTTCGGCTGCTCCACTTCCTTGACAGGCACTGGATCTTTCGAAGACTCCAGCACAGGAAACGCCTCTTTACCCGGAGGATTATCTTCCTTAATCGCGACATCCTGAATAGGTGACTCTGGAGTCGGAGTTTTAACTTCCGGTTGGGGTTGTTCTATTATCTTTGCAGGTACAGGATCTTTAGGAGGAGCCAAAGAAGGAACAGGTTCCTTGACCGGAAGCTTATCCTCCTTCAACACAACCTTCTGGACAGGTGATTCCGGAGCTGAAACTTTAACTTCAGACTGAGGCTGCAAGCGGGAAAAGTCTTCTGCCGGTCCTTGATATGACCAATAAGTTGACTTGCCCCCTTTAAAAAGAACGGTAATTATCCGTTCATCTTTTCCCTTCCAAGATTCAAAGTATCCATCGGGTTTGGGATCGAAATGCACCATTCCGTTTCTGATCAACTTATAATGCTTATTGCTAATCGTCATATCTTCTATATAACCATGGAACTCATATTCTCCGTAAGAACTAACCTTTTGTATCCCCCCCTCTCTGAAAGAGGTAGTGCGTATTTTTGCGCGCTTGGCCGGCACAAAGGTATTATCTGATTTCCAAGTTCCTTCCTTTGAGACATATTCATCTTTGGAGTTTGCAGCCAAAAGACCATCCTGGTCAAAATGCGATATCCCCCCATTTGAAACAGACGTTCCCTTAATAGTTCCAACCGGAGCACGCTGTCTCAAAATATTTTGCGTGCCCCCCCTTGAATCTTTTGCGAATTCATTCAGAATCTCCTCCCCTTTATCCTGCTCAATTTCCACACCCCTGAAAGCTACATGCAAGAGGCCGGTACCGAGCTTGAATTCGACCTGAAAAGGACTCATCCCCAGCCGAATCTTTTCATAGGTGGAAAGCTTAACCCTGGAAGGAGCAAACAAGAAGTATCCGACCGTAAAAACTATAATAATCAAAACAAGTATCTTCGGCCGCCTCAACATGCTTAGCGTATATAGGAACAGATTGGCAATGGGGATAAGTGGGCTCGCTTCCAACAACCACAAAAAACGATTGGGTTTAACATGCTCGGGCTCTTCCTTCAAGACAAGTCTTTTGCCTGACTTAAGATTCAAACCACAGTTGACACATATGATTGCACCATCAGCTATGCCTTTTTTACAATCTGGACAAACATTTGCGACTGCATGAGTCAACTTTTCACCTGACGGCGGGTGCAACGTGCTCTTGGAAGGAACCTTCAACGTCTTACCGCAAGAGGGACACTCCAGCTCCATGCCAAGCATATTGTCATCTGCTTCGAGCGGCTGATTGCAACTTGGACAGTTGAACTGAAAAAGATTCATAGAGCCCCCGTGTAGGAATTTTGACTTTCATACGTTCCAACGATAATCAGGAAGGTCCGGGAAGTCAAGACAAATACATGGTAAATTGCAAAAACCAATTCAATTCCCAAGAGCAGCCAAAATCTCCTCAATGTCGGTAAAGGGCTCTCCGCAGATATGATTTCTGCAGATGTAAACGGTGGTTTTCCCATCTAGCATTTTATAATCTTTTGCGAAATCCGCAATTTTGAAGATGGCGGCGGCCGGTTCGCCTTGAGGCACGAAAAGCAGGGATTTGCACGGGAGATATTTTTTACGTAGGACATCCGCATATTCAGCGATGGAATTGCTTTTGCCGCAGACAACTATTTCAGATGAATTTTCGGAGTAAAGTAGAGCGGACAGATAGTTTGTAAAACTGCCCGGATAACGGTTTATAAGTTGGGCGGAGGCCTTTAATGTCTCGTCTGCCATGGTCTCAAAATCAATGTTTGCGGTGAATCCCGAGAGACGGA
Source organism: uncultured Victivallis sp. (assembly GCA_964540865.1). Lineage (GTDB taxonomy): Bacteria > Verrucomicrobiota > Lentisphaeria > Victivallales > GWF2-50-93 > GWF2-50-93. The sequence goes on along the minus strand of CAZION010000004.1, from coordinate 36,046 downwards.
GAAGGTTCATCACCTGCACGGAATTACCGGAAGGAAGCGCACCGTCAAAATTCACTTTCGGCCTGAATATCATCTTCTCGCTTTCTTCACCTGTCATGTAGTAATTTCCGTGAACGGAATCACGGAAATCACTTATGGCAATCTCGTTCAGATCTAAAGCGCCCTTCAGGTACTTGTCTTCAAAACCCGCCTCATATAGTTCAATCAGTCCCCACACCATAAAAGCGTAATCATCCAATTGCCCCTCTACCGCATTCTCCCCACCCATGTAACGATGAAACATTTCCCCCTTCCCGTTCCTCATCCTGTCAAGTATGAAATCCGAAGCTCTTGCTGCGGATTTCATGTAATCCTCACAGTTAAATACGCCAGAAGCCTTTGCCATTGCCGCAATCATGAGTCCATTCCAGTCCGACAGAATCTTTGTATCCTTGGAAGGCTTGACTCTTTTCTCCCTGTGCTGAAACAGCTTAGTCCTTATTTCCAAAAGCCTTGACTCCAAATCCTGCAGCGACATTTCAAACTCAGCAGCTATCTGAGTTTTTGTCCTATTAATATTTAGAATATTCTTACCGGTATTACCCTGTATAGGGTCGGTGAAATTGCCCTCGTCGTCAACACTGAAATACCTGACCGCGATCAAGGCATCATCTTTGGGCAGAACGGTGAAAAACTCCTTGTAATCCCAAAGATAGAACTTCCCCTCCTCCCCCTCGCTATCGGCATCTTCTGCGGAATAAAACGCCCCTTCCGGAGAAGTCATGTCACGGATCACATAGTTCAGGATATCTTTGGCAGTTGCGGCAAAATCCATCCTGCCGGTCACCTGATGAGCTTCGGTGTATGCCATTGCAAGCATCGCCTGATCGTAAAGCATTTTTTCAAAATGGGGAAGCAACCATTTATCATCCGTAGAATATCTGTGGAATCCACCTCCGAGCTGGTCGTAAATGCCGCCCAAGCTCATTTTCTCCAGAGTGAACTCAATCTGTTTGAGGAGTTCGGAATTGCCATGAAGCTGCGAATATCGCAGGAGGAAAATCAGCCGGTGCGCCGAGGGGAATTTAGGGGCGTTGCCGTATCCGCCGTACACATTGTCAAAGGTTGAATCTATCTCATTGAAGGCTTTTTCAAACAAACCCTGTTCAATATCCGACTTGAATTTTATTTCGGCATTCTTCTTAATAGCTTCCGAAACCCTGTCCGACGAAGTGTTGATATCGTTCCTGCTATTTTTCCAGAGATCCTCTATCTTAGGAAGGACGTCGAGCATGCCTAGCATACCGAAACGGCTTTCCCTGGGAATATACGTGGTTGCAAAAAAAGGTTTCTTGTCGGGAGTCATTATGACTGTGAGCGGCCATCCGCCACTGCCGCTCAAAGCCTGGCAGACAGCCATGTATACAGTGTCGATGTCCGGACGCTCCTCCCTGTCAACCTTGATGCTTACGAATGCCCTGTTGAGGATTTCAGCAACATCCACGCTCTCAAAAGACTCCTTTTCCATGACGTGGCACCAATGGCACGTCGAATAACCGATTGAAAGGAATATCGGCTTGTCCTCCTTCAAGGCCCTGTCGAAAGCCGCCTCACCCCAGGGATACCAGTCGACCGGATTATGCGCATGCTGAAGCAGATACGGGTTTTTCTGCCCGAGCAGATGATTATCAAATATCTTCATGTTGGATACTCCTAATGTCATATGGCACCGGCAGTGCCGTGGTTCACATACCGTGGCGTGTTTGATTTTGTCAGCCGCTCAAATTAACATGCCAAAGTCCAATTCCAAATGGGAACAGGTTTCAAACCACGACTCTCTCGGGACGGACTTCATTGCGTTACGAGTTGACGGGTACAGGCGATGTTTCAATCCACGCCCCCCGTGAGGGAGGCGACCGCGCTTCGGCACCATAGACAGCTTGTCCATCAAAGTTTCAATCCACGCCCCCCGTGAGGGAGGCGACCTCCAGGAACCGCTGTCAAATTGTCCATAGTTATGTTTCAATCCACGCCCCCCGTGAGGGAGGCGACGCAAATGGTTAATAATCAGAGGAATAAAAAGAGGTTTCAATCCACGCCCCCCGTGAGGGAGGCGACGGTTTTAAGTCGGTGCGCGGTTGCGGAATTGTCGTTTCAATCCACGCCCCCCGTGAGGGAGGCGACCAATGGCGATCAGCCAGCTTGAACGCATACTTCCGTTTCAATCCACGCCCCCCGTGAGGGAGGCGACGTCGCATCCGAGTTAAAAACACGCATCTAAAAGGAGTTTCAATCCACGCCCCCCGTGAGGGAGGCGACGGTCGATACACCACAATAAAAAGGATAAAAATATGTTTCAATCCACGCCCCCCGTGAGGGAGGCGACGATGGAGGTGGATGGAAAGATTTCCTTGGTGTTGTTTCAATCCACGCCCCCCGTGAGGGAGGCGACGCACATGGATTTGTTCTTGCCGCCTACGATGCAGTTTCAATCCACGCCCCCCGTGAGGGAGGCGACGGACCTTTTCAACGCAAGGCTATGGCATCTGCTGGTTTCAATCCACGCCCCCCGTGAGGGAGGCGACTTATTTATTTGAGGTCATGAAAGCGGAATACGTGTTTCAATCCACGCCCCCCGTGAGGGAGGCGACTATTAATTCCAAAAATCGGTATATAAATCAGGTGTTTCAATCCACGCCCCCCGTGAGGGAGGCGACGTTTTCATTGTATTCACCTATATTTTTATGCTAAGTTTCAATCCACGCCCCCCGTGAGGGAGGCGACGATAGGATATGCCAACCATTCACCTACCCAACCGTTTCAATCCACGCCCCCCGTGAGGGAGGCGACACCACCGCAAAAGCAAAAATCAGCGACACGGACGCGTTTCAATCCACGCCCCCCGTGAGGGAGGCGACGCATTACGCTATTGTTAAAAATGGCAATACATGGTTTCAATCCACGCCCCCCGTGAGGGAGGCGACTGGGAGTACAGCAAACCAGTGTCGGACTTATAGGTTTCAATCCACGCCCCCCGTGAGGGAGGCGACTTTCACCTGCTTGGATGCGCTGGCAAGGGCGTTGTTTCAATCCACGCCCCCCGTGAGGGAGGCGACCTACGCATTAAAAGCATTATTTGAATATTTCGAGGTTTCAATCCACGCCCCCCGTGAGGGAGGCGACATCCGCCGTTTGTGAGTTTTTCGGCCTCTATGGGGTTTCAATCCACGCCCCCCGTGAGGGAGGCGACGTAAGTGACGCGCTTTGAACAGTCGCTGAAAGTGTTTCAATCCACGCCCCCCGTGAGGGAGGCGACGGAATGGATCTATTTTTGTAGCTGTTGGATCTGGTTTCAATCCACGCCCCCCGTGAGGGAGGCGACTAATTATTCAATACGGCACCGAATGGCTGCACCTGTTTCAATCCACGCCCCCCGTGAGGGAGGCGACATCATATCAAAACCACCCAGGCCGCGGAGCTTGGGTTTCAATCCACGCCCCCCGTGAGGGAGGCGACGAAGCTCAACACAACAGGCGAACAGCTCGAAATGGTTTCAATCCACGCCCCCCGTGAGGGAGGCGACAATATTATTTTACTACAAAAAGGATAAATAAATGGTTTCAATCCACGCCCCCCGTGAGGGAGGCGACTATGCCGATGAGGAGCGTCGGAGCCGTGCCGTTGTTTCAATCCACGCCCCCCGTGAGGGAGGCGACATAGTGTTTTCGTCCCCATATCGTTATAGATTGGTTTCAATCCACGCCCCCCGTGAGGGAGGCGACAGAGCCGCTGCGAATTTCGCAGAAACTCCCAGAGTTTCAATCCACGCCCCCCGTGAGGGAGGCGACCAGGATCTGGCGGCGGCGGTGCAGGCGGTACAGGTTTCAATCCACGCCCCCCGTGAGGGAGGCGACAACTGCACCCCCCATGTGCCGGGAGTCAATATTGTTTCAATCCACGCCCCCCGTGAGGGAGGCGACTTGGAACTTTGGAAGCGGTCAAAACCAATGTTTATGTTTCAATCCACGCCCCCCGTGAGGGAGGCGACGGTGCAGATGCAACTGGTGGAAGCGGAGTGGGTGGTTTCAATCCACGCCCCCCGTGAGGGAGGCGACAATATCACGGTCGATTTCCTGTATGTTTAAATATGTTTCAATCCACGCCCCCCGTGAGGGAGGCGACCATCCACTTCCAGCGTTGCTCCGGCAAGAGGCGTGTTTCAATCCACGCCCCCCGTGAGGGAGGCGACGAGCATCAATAACATCTTCAAAAACATCAACCAGTTTCAATCCACGCCCCCCGTGAGGGAGGCGACTATCGCCGCGATCCGGGGTAGCAGTCACTCCGAGTTTCAATCCACGCCCCCCGTGAGGGAGGCGACACCAAGCAAGGCAGGGAAGAGCTTCCTTCTCATGTTTCAATCCACGCCCCCCGTGAGGGAGGCGACACCAAGCAAGGCAGGGAAGAGC
>CAZION010000004.1:0-31498 GCA_964540865.1 uncultured Victivallis sp. | reverse complement strand
CAGGGAAGAGCTTCCTTCTCATGTTTCAATCCACGCCCCCCGTGAGGGAGGCGACTTTCTTATGGCAATATAGGAAAAGCAGAATTTATGTTTCAATCCACGCCCCCCGTGAGGGAGGCGACAACTAACCTTATAGTCCATGAAATATCCATCAATGGTTTCAATCCACGCCCCCCGTGAGGGAGGCGACTTATTATAAATTGCCTAGCAATCAATTTCAACAAGTTTCAATCCACGCCCCCCGTGAGGGAGGCGACGAGGCGTGGGCGGCAGTCGCTACCAAGTCAATGGTTTCAATCCACGCCCCCCGTGAGGGAGGCGACCTGCCGGCGCTACAGTCCTTAGTGGACTCCAGGGTTTCAATCCACGCCCCCCGTGAGGGAGGCGACCAACCTCATCAGTATTAAACGGCGTGACATTCGCGTTTCAATCCACGCCCCCCGTGAGGGAGGCGACGGATGCAGCGGAAACTCATCGTCTTGTCTTTGGCGTTTCAATCCACGCCCCCCGTGAGGGAGGCGACAGGAATTTTATCAATGGGAGGCAGAACAGGAAAGGTTTCAATCCACGCCCCCCGTGAGGGAGGCGACTAAGATAACAGCGATAAAACAACCTCCTACAGGTTTCAATCCACGCCCCCCGTGAGGGAGGCGACGCACCCTTATCAAAAGACGATCCGGATTATAAAGCGTTTCAATCCACGCCCCCCGTGAGGGAGGCGACTGAATTGCAGACGGATGGCACCACTACTCAGGTTGTTTCAATCCACGCCCCCCGTGAGGGAGGCGACTAGAGTCCGAAGTCCTGATCCATGGCATAGGCGAGTTTCAATCCACGCCCCCCGTGAGGGAGGCGACGAGCACCGCAGTATCTCTCAGCGGATACCGCAGGTTTCAATCCACGCCCCCCGTGAGGGAGGCGACCGGCGATGTGACAAAACTAGAATATGGTGCACCTGTTTCAATCCACGCCCCCCGTGAGGGAGGCGACTTTTCTGTTCGTTGAATTGCTCGGGGCTGAACGCGTTTCAATCCACGCCCCCCGTGAGGGAGGCGACTAAAACTATTGCCAATGCTCTGCAAATCCCAGTTGTTTCAATCCACGCCCCCCGTGAGGGAGGCGACTGATGTTCTCAGCCTTTCCATAGGTCGTGTGATCGTTTCAATCCACGCCCCCCGTGAGGGAGGCGACCATCTTGCCTGTGATTAAGGGGAAAAAAAACGATGTTTCAATCCACGCCCCCCGTGAGGGAGGCGACGTACCGAAATTATAGAGGCCCAATTTTGTCAGGGTTTCAATCCACGCCCCCCGTGAGGGAGGCGACCCCTCAGCTTCATCATCGGCATAAAGCTGGTCGAAGTTTCAATCCACGCCCCCCGTGAGGGAGGCGACGGAGTCCATTCCCAGGAGCCCGGCGAGTGCAATGTTTCAATCCACGCCCCCCGTGAGGGAGGCGACTTTATTATCTGTTACTCATCCATCCTGATTCACTGTTTCAATCCACGCCCCCCGTGAGGGAGGCGACTTATCGTCATTGACGATTTCATTTGCAATCGCCTGTTTCAATCCACGCCCCCCGTGAGGGAGGCGACGGGTTTCAGTTCCGCAAGGGAGAGCCCCTCTTTGTTTCAATCCACGCCCCCCGTGAGGGAGGCGACCTCCAAGACACGCGCTTCTGCGACTCTCGCAGAGTTTCAATCCACGCCCCCCGTGAGGGAGGCGACTTAAGTTCCAGGCAGTTTTTTTAAAGTTTAAAAAGTTTCAATCCACGCCCCCCGTGAGGGAGGCGACAATCAGGTCGAAAACCTCCTCGGTGAAATCCAGCGTTTCAATCCACGCCCCCCGTGAGGGAGGCGACCTCCCGATGACATCGCGCCTCCAAAGACCTTTTCAGTTTCAATCCACGCCCCCCGTGAGGGAGGCGACGAGAAGCTCAACACAACAGGCGAACAGCTCGAAATGTTTCAATCCACGCCCCCCGTGAGGGAGGCGACCCGCGGAGCTTGGGAAGCTAGGTAAGGGCAAAAAGTTTCAATCCACGCCCCCCGTGAGGGAGGCGACATGGAGGCGCGACGCCCAGGGCAAGACTCCGGAGTTTCAATCCACGCCCCCCGTGAGGGAGGCGACCGTGGCACTGGCTGCGTTTTTGGATGCTGCCCCGGTTTCAATCCACGCCCCCCGTGAGGGAGGCGACGAAAACCTCAAAACAGAAGTCGTCGGGCTTCGTGTTTCAATCCACGCCCCCCGTGAGGGAGGCGACTCCCCATTGTTCAATTGCCCCTTATGATTTCCCGTTTCAATCCACGCCCCCCGTGAGGGAGGCGACTAGCGGAACCCCATTTCGCCATGTTTCCAAGTGGTTTCAATCCACGCCCCCCGTGAGGGAGGCGACCTGACGCGTTCCGGACAATGGCGGTAGCTATGGGGTTTCAATCCACGCCCCCCGTGAGGGAGGCGACCAAGGTCTGGGGGCATAAGGCAGCCCTTATGGCGTTTCAATCCACGCCCCCCGTGAGGGAGGCGACTCCAAGGGCGAGTTTGTCGCGTATTGCACCGATGTTTCAATCCACGCCCCCCGTGAGGGAGGCGACCAAGCAGGGGGCTCATCTCGACTGTCGCCGTCTTGTTTCAATCCACGCCCCCCGTGAGGGAGGCGACGAGCGACAATCGAGCTGGACGATATCATGGGTGCAGTTTCAATCCACGCCCCCCGTGAGGGAGGCGACGCTGATATAGCCAAGGAATGTAATTGCAGTAAGCAGTTTCAATCCACGCCCCCCGTGAGGGAGGCGACCCGGTGCGCGCAAACGGCCAATTATGGTATATCACGTTTCAATCCACGCCCCCCGTGAGGGAGGCGACCTTCTTTTTCCAACACTTTCTTTTTTAGTTCTTGTTTCAATCCACGCCCCCCGTGAGGGAGGCGACTTTTGCCGCAAAAGAATTATGAGAATTGCTCCAGTTTCAATCCACGCCCCCCGTGAGGGAGGCGACCAGGGAAGTAACTCGGATCCGCGTATCCATCCCGTTTCAATCCACGCCCCCCGTGAGGGAGGCGACAGTCTCAATATAACTTATTGATTATAAAGAGGCAATAGGGGGAGTTTCGCGAACCTCGTAAAATTTCCCACTAAAAACAAATAGCAACAACTGCTCGTTGCCATATCATTTTTATTGACAGAGAGTTAAGAGTTATGCGAACCCAAGCCGCAGACGGTATTCACTTATAGTTCGCGGAACTTATTCATACAATCAAAGAGCCCTCCAAATCGACTGTCGCTTTTGCTCCAATATGTTCGACACGTCCGCGCCAGTTATTACCGAGAAAATAAAAGCGCAGACTATCTTTGTCTTCCTCTATTTCATCGGTGAGTCTTTTCCTGAGCAGGGTAAATTGCGTCTGGTCCACAAGGCATTCAAACACTGAATTCTGCACCCGTTGTCCGTAGTCGAGACAAACTTTGGCAACTCTTCTCAGCCGCCTCTGTCCATCTTCAGAAGAAGTCTTCACGTCGTAGCTTACAAGAACCAGCATGATAAATTTCCTTCGATTATAGAGAATGCAAACCTTTGGTTTGCATGAACAGGCAAGATGCCTGTCCTACTTTATTATTTCCAAATAAACGGGGGATATGCGTCCAGATCACCTCGGATGAATCTTGCGAAAAGCATTGCCTGCACATAAGGGATGAGACCTACATTGATTTTCTCATCAATGAATGGATGGGCGAGTTCATCTTTCTTCCGTTCCTGATATGCGATAAGGAGTTCCTTTCTGGTTTCATCGTTCATCACGACGGCACCACCTTCCATTTTCCGGAAACCTTTACCATTGATACGTTGCAGGTTTATCAGGGAAAGCACAAGCCTGTCGGCAAAAAACGGCCTGATTTCCTCCATCAGATCGAGTGCAAGTCCGGGGCGCCCTGGACGATCTCTGTGAAGGAATCCCACTGCCGGATCGAGCCCGACCGTCTCCAGGGCAGACTGCACGTCATGTGCCAGGAGTGTATAAACGAATGAGAGCAGTGCGTTTGTGTTGTCGGTTGGTGGCCGCTTGTTTCTGCCTTCAAATTTGAAATCGTCTTTCTGCGCGGTGATCAGATTGTCGAAAACCGAGAAATACGAACGTGCTGCGTCTCCTTCGACTCCCCGGAGTTCGTCAAGGTCGGTTGTGCTCTTCATCCGTTCGACATGCTGTTCAATCCTTCTTGACACGGCTTCTATTTCCCCGGAGTTGCCACCATGATCACGAAGATATCGTTGAAGCACGGTCCGGCAGTTGCAAAGCTTGCCGATCAGGATGTTTCTTGCGATATTCGCAGTTTTCGTTTCATCATCTGAAAATCTGTATTGCGCTTTTCGCAGAAGCACATTCCCGGAAACCGGGCCATGCACCCTTGCAAGGAATTTTCCGTATTCATTAAGGAACGACACCAGCACGTCTTTCTCGGCGCAAAATCCCATAAGGTACGGGCTCATGGATACCTGTCCGAAACAGACTATTCCTCCGATAGTGTGGATAGGCAGACGGAGTTTCACTTCCCGTTCGACATTCACAAGTATGCACTCACCCTCTTTCGAGAGATACGCACCCTGCGTCGTGACAAACAATGTATTGAGCAGTTTTTTCATAGTTGGGCATTCTTTTCGATCTGTTCATTTATATAATTCCCTACTTTCTTCTTCACCGCTTTCGGCATGCACGTTTCAAGGAAAGAGCAGTTTTCGCATTTCTCCTTTTCATAAACAGGTGCCGGAGTTTTCCTGTCCTCAATAAATTTATGAAGCTTTCCTATTGTCTCAATCGTCAGAGTTCTAAGCCCCTCATCAAAAGCCACATCGTGACGTCGTCGTGTCTTACCGTAAAAAAGAGCACCGTCAGTAATTTTCACGCCGAGCATTTCTTCGAGGCAAAGCGCCTGTGCGCAGAGCTGTACTTCATCACACCTGTTCTCCTTAGGCTTTCCACGTTTATATTCTACTGGAAACGGAAGCCATCTGCCATCCTGATTTTTATGGAACTCAACTACATCGGCCTTCCCGGACAGCCCAAGCTCCAGGGACTTCATCAGCAGCCCGTATTCGATCTTTACATTTGCTCCTTGGGTTTTGGCCCTCTGGTCGTCGGCTTTTTCATGCATGAACTGGCCTTCTAGCGTGAATCTGTTCTCCTGCCAGATCTGTTCGATATGGATCAGGGCGCACTGTCTTTCACAGAAGAGAAAGTGTTGCAATGCGGAAAGCTGGAGCAAATCATCTTCAGAATACATCTTACACTCCTTCATGGAAAGCCGTAGCTTCACTCAACTTGTCTTGACTCCGTCCTGACACCGTTTCCTGATGGCATGAATCTGGATAGTTTGTCCTCTAGTATTTCCGTCAGCCTGCATTTATCGCTAAAATAGAGGGAGATCAGCCTTTTTCCTTCCTGCTGGTATAGCTTCTGTTTTTTCATCATGCCAATCTTGTAGTCGAGAGTATCCATACCCCAGTATTCAATATAGACGTCATGTTCAGGCAAATAGAAATCCGGGCGTATCGCGTATCCTTCTATTAGCCTGATTCGCTCATCATACCGGAAACTTATGCCATGGGCATGGAGATAGTCCGAGATGATCCTCTCACCATCGGACTGCACCAGCGTGCCGCTACGGGTCTCTATGCTCTTCTTGTTTTCGACTTCCGTGTCGTAATTCCGCCGTCTTAGGAAAACTTCGTCGAAGCACTTGTCGCAATACACCCTCTGAAAAGCCTTCATGCTCCTGGCATATTCATCGGCATTGGCCTTTACGTTGCATTTCTGACACCTGTGCTCAGTTTTCTCCTGCCTGATCCGTATGGCTTCTGTAATCAAGGATACGGCTTTTGCCGAAACGTCTCGATTATATTCCTTTTCAGATGGATTGTCAGCTATGTCGCGCAAGTCACCCAGGGCATTTTCAGAATCTGCCCCATATGCCATTAAGGCTTTTATCGCATACTGCTTCACCTGAGGATTCTGGTCACGGACGCACCCCATCAACACAGGCACTACTTCTGCGGGATTCGCAATCCCGGCGAGCTTCCCAAGCGCCGACACCGCCAGTCTCTTCACATGGAACGATTCCGACTTCGTCAGCACGACAAGCTCTGGCACAGAATCAGACCTGCCGCTCTTCCCAAGCTCAACAGCCCTCTCAGTCAGCTTTTTCTCCGTACTTCTATCCATTTCATCTCCAATTTCACTTGTCAATTCTCCAATGACGACGGCACGCGACACGAGTCAAGTGGCAGTCAGCATCAAATCTCAAACCATCTCAATCACCTCCACGCCTTTAGGGAGATTCGCCTTGTCTGTCTTCACCTCGTAGTCCGAAAACGCCCGCGCCGGTGTGGTGGATCCGGGTTTGCGCTCGATCTTGACGCAAACTGCAAATCAGAATCCAGCAATTTCCTCCGGTTTCAATTTAGCTAATGTAGCAAGCTCATAGGTTCCATCAGATTTCACTGATAGAGATTTATGCACCTTTGCCGAGGAATATTGACCGGCTTTGCAGTTATGCTCCCACCATATGACCTTTATCACCTCCATACTCCCCTCTGGACGTGCTGAAGAGGCATCATTTTCAAAAAGACGAGGAAGGATTGATTTGATTACTTCTGCATCAGTATCAGAGAATAGCGTTTTTTCTGCAAGTTGTGGATTCATGCTGCCAAAGGTGACATACACACCACTATCAACACGATGCTTCATCCCCATGGTGTCAGAACTTCTCTTGCCATCCTTGGTATCTTCAGCGTTGACACTCTTTGTTATTTGGGTGCTAGATACACTCACTGGGTCAATACTGAAAGCAGATTGAAGCGTCACGGGCCCGCGAATTCCAATTGACACCCCGGTATCACCATCATTGTCTTCAGTCTTCTTTTTCTTATCAGATTTAAAAGCAAAGAGCTGGCCAAAAGCGCGAACGTCTACCCATGCTTGACAGGCTTTTTTTGCCGTATTGGAGCCTCCAAGTTCTTTACCGAGTGTCGTATCGGCACGAGATTTAAGGCTTTTGGCTTCATCGCACTTGCGATCATCAGACTGAACAAATACCGCCTGCCCATTTTTTTCGGATTCGGCAAGAGATATATATCGTTCAACAAGCCGGTCGCGAAGCTTACGCTTAAGGCAAACGTCCGTGATTTCGCCCAAACCTTCATAGTCAGTTCGTGGACGATTGCCGTTAAGAGGATCTCCATTTGGGTTGGCATTCTTGATGTTCATGATGATTGCAAAGTCAATTTTCTTACTCAGAGTTGCCATATTCACTTTCTCCTTTTATTTTAGATTTATGCTTATTCTTCAATTTCTGCTTCTTGAACTTCTGATTCGTTTGATTCCTTGAGAACCCATTGCCCCTTCAGTCTCTTGTGTTCACGCAGCCATTTCCTCTGGCAATGGTAACCTAACAGGTATTCACCTGAAAGACGGCTGTCATCTGAAAAGGTTCCGTCTGCGAACTTCGCATGTGTTTCATCGAGAAGATCCTTGTATCCGGCAAGAAGTCCCGGTGTTCGAGCACTAATGCGAGCCATATATGGAACCAGTGCCGTTTCAATAGTTCGCCAAGTTGAAAACGGACGCTCAGCAAAGCGTTGCATAAGCCGCGAAGCAGTTGTATCCCTCTTTTCTTTTGCGTAAAAAAGAGCTGTGGATTCGATCCGTTCTGCTACAGCGAGTAGACAACCATATAGGTAGTCACGTGTCTTGCGATCTTCTTCTAGTGTCATTTTATAATTCCTTTCCTTATTGGTTCCTTTGTACAATGAACAGGCTATTCCTAAACATTTTTCCCATTCCCACAGTTCAAGCCCGTTTCTGTTGGAAGCGCGCCGAACAGTAGATTTTACCAAATCTTTAGGAAATGAAGAGCCATCGATAACACAGGGCAATATGCGTTCAACGGTCGCATTAAGCAGTTTAATACCATTTTTACCTTCAACCTTATTTCCGAAAGCAACCTTGGCTATATCCTTCGGTGCAGGTGCACCTACAAAGTGTAGCTCCTTGCCATAATTATGAAACCAGGCAAAATCGTGATGCCACAGTTCAATGCGTTTAAGGAATTCAGATCCGTTAAGCTCGCGATAGAATGTAATTGCCATTCGTCCCGGAGTTGCAGAATCAATCCCCATGATGACTATATCTTCTGTATCGCTTATGCTTGCTTTGTATCCAGCAATCCTATTGTTAAGACGAAGAGCGAAGGATTGGCCAACATCGCCGATTGAGGAAAAAGAGGTTTCCAAGGAATCACCTCTATCTCCAAGGAAATCAAGAGAACTTGACCATGGATCGGGAATTTCCTTTCCTTTAACAGCCCAGGAAATAAATACCTGAGAATCGCTTCTGAAAGCCTGCTTCCGTCGGATAAGCCAACGCAGAGCATTGTGTGCTTTCTGAGTCGCCTCAAATGATACTCCAACAACTTGGGAAGCATCTATAAAACGTCCCTTGAATGTAAACCCAGAGGTATCATTTGATGAAATCAATTTAGCTTTATCTGCATCATGACGGAGTTTGGCTGGATGCTGCTCTGCCAAGGCCTGATTATGACCTATTACAGAGCAAATACCAAAGATCTTCTGTTGATCTGCATAATAATCGATCCATGACTGAATAAGTGACGAAGATTCCCATGTACAGGATTCTAGTTGATTTTTTGACTCAACTCGAAAACGCACAAAAGCATCCATTGGATTCTGCCCAGGCGGGAGAACTTTGAAAATTGGAGGCTCATTTATCTTCTCCCCTCTCCACTCCAATAAGACTTTTTCTATGCCGGAAGCATCAACTTCAACTTTAAATATTCCAACATCTACGAGATCTTTCACCAAAGTTCCCTTACGCACGTATGAAAGAATAGAAAAAGCCATTTCATGCTTAAAAGGTGAGTCACACCAAGAGCTAAGCGATGAAATATAATTATTGTATGGTTCTGATGGATTACCTGAAAACCCGATGGTAACCTCGCCTCCAAAACGTGCAAAATCGCCTGCAATATATTGGAGCTTATCACAGAGAGGATGATTTTTGGGTTTCTTGCCAGCGCGACCTGCAGATTCTTCTGTACAAGGAATCAACGTCTTCCGCTCGTCCTTATTTTCAATTACCTTTGAACTTTTGAATTTTCCAACATCGTTAATAACAATTTCAATATGAGCCTGCTGGGTTGTATGAGCAATTGGGAAAAGTTCTCCAGAATCTGGAATATCCCTATTGCCAGTGCAAGCCTCATAAGTCTCATATAGTTTTTGAATCCAGCTCATTCTGCCACCCCCATTTCTTCCGCTTCGATCACAACGGATTTTACATTCTTGCCCTCAACGAAGGACTTTGCCGTCATTGGGCGTACTATCTTCCGTAGATTTTCAGGACATTTATCAGGTCGTTCAAAGTGAATGATTCCTTTTCGCACGATTGGTCGCCAAAAGCGGGCAACAAGTTCATCCTTTCCGGATTCGTCTGGATAATCAAATCCATGAAACATTAAGCCATAACCGACTTCCACATCTTCATCGTATGCCCCCACTCCTTCACCAAAAGAACATGGCTCAACATATCCTTGACAGTCACGGGTACCGAGAAAAATATCCTGCCGCCCACCGCGCTCAAGCATGCGACGGACAATTGCATAATGTTTCCCGTCAATACGGTCATTTTTTAGTTCAGCCTGATTATCATTCCATTCGAAGTGGGCACGTATCTGATACTCTACATCTGATAGAAAAGTGTAGATGGCAAGGGTGTTGCCTCCACCAAATTCAAGCGGCTTTGTTCCCTTCGTTTGGGTGCGTATTCGTTTCATTACCCGAACATCGTCGACAACCCAGATAATAGTTGGTTTCCAGTAGATCGATTTGCATACACCTTTAATCGCCTCGTAGGTCGGGATGTGGTAAGAGCATTTCTCTCCGCCGATCTTTGTCAGAGGATCAGTGAAAAGAGCAAACCTTCCCCATAGTTTGAATTCGATAGTATTCTTTACTGTCTCATGCATATAAAAACTCCTCGTTGTTTATGGGTTCCAATGATATTCCATATTTATCGCTGTAGAATTTGTTATCCAAATAGAAAATCTCCGTTTCTTCCTGGACTCGATAAAGCGCACCCTGTTCAGATAGTTTTTTGAATTCATGAGGAAAGAGATTCACTGAGTACTGCTGAGCCTTACGCATTAGTTCAAACTGTTTCTCTACTTCGAAAGAGGAGCAAAGTTGATTGACCACATCTTTCCCTTCATCGCCATATTTAACTATCACGCTCTGCGAGGGTGCGTCAATAGATTTAAAAATGTCGCCAGCTGTCATAAATGATTGACGGAGAAAAATATCTGGTTTTCTTCCGTATGCACGCCCATAATCCTCAGTTGAAAATGAATTGGAGGACAAAAGATTGAGAAGAGTGTCATTTCTGCTGCATACCTTTGCCGTTACCGGATAATCCATCTCATTTCTCCTACCGAAGAAGTAGTTTTTATAATACCATCCAAGCAACAGTGGCCCAATAGGGTCGAACTTATACTTTTCGGGATTATCCTTGAAATCATTCAATACCCTTTCGCTTTTCTCCTTTCCAACCGCTATGTCCATTAGACAATCTATATTCTCATCCTTAGGATTTACGATGTAAACATGGCCAGTAGCTCTTTTGCTATTGCGATTGCAACGCCCTGCCGCTTGCGCTATCGAGTCAAGACCCGCTGTAAAACGAATTACTGAACCGAAATCAATATCTACTCCTGCCTCAATTAGTTGAGTGCTAACACAGAGAGTCGGTTTTTGTTCATCCAGTCGTATGCGAATTGTTTCTAATGTTTTTTTCCTATGTGCCGGACACATTCCCGTGCTCAGGTGATAAAGATCTGCACTAATATGTTTTTCGACACATGCAAAGATTGACCTAGCTGAACGTTTCATATTCACTATGATCAGGCAGCTTCCTGTTTTATCCACCTCTTTTGCCGCAATCTCCGCAATCTCATCATCATTCCAACCACACAACTTGCGGGAATCAATAACTTCAACACGCTTTAACTTGTCGAACAGACCATGTACGTCGGGCATTATTTCATTTTCTGGGGTCAGGGACAATGCCCCCTTTAGTCGGTCGACTTCACCAAGGAGAGGTTGTGTTGCAGTGCAAAGAACCACACTGCTCCTGCACTGGGTGACAAGGAAATTTATTGAGTTACAGAACATATGGGTACAACGTATAGGCAAAGTCTGAATCTCGTCGAAAACAATGACCGAATTTGCCAATTGGTGCATGCGTCGTGCTCCACGGGTTCCAGAACCAAATAGTGTTTCAAGAAACTGCACCATCGTGGTATAAACAACCGGAGCATCCCAGTTTTCAGTAAGCAGCTTCTCCTTCCAACTCTGCCTTTCGGCACCGATATTGGAATGGTGCTCAAGAACAACATGCCCTTTTTCCATCTTGTCTGTTTCAAGGATCTTTCGAACTACATCAGCATTTTGATCGATAATAGAGGTAAAGGGAATGACATATATGATCCGTTCCAATTTGTGTTTCTTTGCGTGATTAAGACCGAACCGCAGACTTGAAAGAGTCTTTCCCCCGCCAGTTGGTACCGTCAAAGTAAATAACCCTTTGGATTTCTTAGAGGCATTCAGACAATGCCGAGAGACTTCCAAACGAATATTGTCTATTTTTGATTTCGAGGAATCAAATTCCTCAAGTTTTGTTTCCAATCTCCTTATAAGAACATCCCATGACAGGTAGACACCATTTTGTCTATTCTTTGCAGCTTCAGGTTTCTCGGAATCAGCGGAGTCCTGACGGTCAGCATCGATAAGACAACTGAACAGGAATCTCACAAGAAGACCCAACTGGAATTGAAACACGGTTGATTTTTGATTCTTCTCTGGAACGTTTTCAAATACTCCCTTGATGAGTTTTTCCAAGGGTTTAATAAGCCTACCTTCAGTCATAATCATGTTCAATCTCCCTCGGATCTCATCTTTTGAAAGAGACTCAGAAAGATGAGTTTTATCATCAGCTTTCTTAATTCTCCTTGAAAAAGTATCGGAAGTACCATTAGAATCTGTGGTAAGGCAATCAATAAGTCCAGAATGATGTGAAACAAGACAAAGGCACAGAATCTGAGCGAGAATCTTTTCTGATGGTGTTCCTGATACTAGCTTTTCCCAAAAAAACTGAGCACCAGCAGTGGAATGGTCAATCTTTCCCTTAAGTCCTGTTGCATTTACATAATCTCCGTCAGTATCTGGATCGAGCAAGCCTACTGCTGATTTTATATAATCCTGAAATGCGGAACTGTATTTACCAAGGTCATGCAATAGTCCGAGAATCTCGCCATAGTCACCGCAGTCAATCTTTGCCGCATTTGCACGACACAAGTCAGCTACACTCTCAAGATGTTCTTTTACGCTCTGTCCCTTTCCATCAGTTTGGCAAAAATGGGCAATAAATTCTACTTCTTCAGTTTCTTTCATTGATTGCCTCCATCATATAAAATGGGAGTAAATACGCAGATTAGATTTGAAAATAATTCCGCGAACTTCGCAGACATTTCCGCGACATTCGCTAGATGTTCCTCAAGCGGCTGCCAGTTCTCCGCAGTTTCTCCAGGCTTGCTATGGGCATAGTATTTCATAATCTCTCCAGGCTCCGTCCCTTCGATTAACGGTGAAAACGGAAATTAAAATTAAACCATTTACAACCGGTTGACAACATGCGGCAGACAAAATAAGTGAAATAAATCACGGCAAGTATATGAATGGTTATTGGACATTTTGCGTCCTAGTGAAAATCAATACATCATATTTTCATGTATTCTAACCGTACAAGACTTACGGACTATCGAATTTCTAACTCTAAATCCCACGCTGAAACTGTGAACTTCAACAGTTTTCCATCATCCCTCTGATTCCCGGCGACTTCAGGCCTCTACGCCAATGCGGTTATTTTCCGAACAAGGCCCATGCATTTTTCCGCTGCTGAACAATAAGCGTATCAAAATCAATATTTCGCATCACAGCTGCCTTACCGTATATTTCACGGATGCTGGCAACACTCTCATCCGTCTCCAGGAAAAACCTGTCTTCCGGAACTGAAGCAAGTACTTCCCCGAGTCGCGGATCATTCATCAACGCCTCGCCGAACGACAAGTAAAAACCATGTTTAATAAGTTGCGAAGCTGTTTCCTTATTCCCTCTGAAACCGTGGACTATCCAAGGCAGAGCAGATCGAAATGCCTTTTTTTCAGAAACAAGTTCGGGATAAGCTCTCACGCAGTGGATTACGAGGGGTTTCCCGATGGCTGCGGCAATCCCGACCTGCGCCCGGAAGGCTTTCAATTGAAGTTCAAAAGAAACATCGCATATCCTGTCGAGCCCGCATTCCCCAATCGCAACAGCATCTACGCCTTTCTCCGCAACAAGTTTCAGGTCGCGTTCCAACGATTCCCCGGAAACATACCAAGGGTGAAGTCCCACTGAGTATAAATATTTTTCCGGGACTTCCTGTTCCGGAAAAATATTTATTATTGCAGTTTCCTCCAAATCTTTTGCAGGAGAATGCGTGTGTAAATTGAAATACTGCATTGCCTTGGTTCTGCCCTGTGCTAATTTTCTTTTGGAACTTTTTTCATTCATGAAAAAAGTAATATGCCATAAAGCTGTGATATATTACAGGCAGTAAATTGAAAAAGAAAATTAAATGACTGAATTCAAAATATCATTTCCGAAATTCAATATCGAGGTGTTCGCGCTCGCCGGAACTTCCGTATTTGAATGCATCTCACGTGCAGGGTTGAGAATAAAAAACCCGTGTGCCGGTCAGGGCACCTGTGGAAAATGCAAGGTTAAAATACTTTCCGGCAGCGTCACCCCCTCCCCCCAATGCAAAAACATATTCTCGGAAAAGGAAATCACTGAAGGTTGGCGTCTTGCATGCAGGACTCATATCTCTGGAACGCTCTCCGTTGAAATACCGGACGACTCAATTCCGGAAGAAGGCATTATAATTCTGACCGCCGATGACACGGAGAAATCCTACCAGATGAATTCACTTATAAAGAAGAAATTCTTGAATCTCACGCAGCCGACCCTGGAGAACCCGGTGGCGGACCTGGAAAACCTCCTCAATTCCATACCCCCTGTGCGTTTCGACCTGAACCATCTAAGACAGCTGCCCGACTTCATAAGGAAAAACAATTACACTGGGACCGCCGTTTTTTCCGACAAGAACCTGATATCACTGGAAAACGGAAATACGGAAAACCTGAATTTCGCAGTCGCCCTAGATATCGGGACAACAACTGTTGTCGCGGCATTGCTTGACGTGAATACCGGCAAGCAGATCGCCTGCGGCGGAATGCTGAATCCCCAGGTTAAATTCGGCGACGACGTGTTAAGCAGGATCAATGCGCAGAACCAGTCCGACAAGAATCTTAAATCACTGCATAAGGAGATAATATCCGCATGCAACAAGCTGATAAATGAATTATGCCACACGTATAATGTCAATAATGAAAATATTTATTCGGTCAGCATTGCCGGAAACACTGTAATGGAAAACCTCCTGCTCGGAACACCGGTCAGGGCTCTCGGTGAAATACCGTTTATTTCCCCGTTCTGCAAATCCCTTCGCTTCAGCGCGTCGGAACTGGGTTTCGCCGTCAACAACTGCGCCGAAATATATATTTTCCCGATAATCGGAGGATTCGTCGGCGGCGACATCGTCTCCGGGCTTGTCGCAAGCCGCCTTGATGAGAGAATCAATCCGACAATTTTCGTTGATGTTGGAACAAACGGGGAAATAGTCCTTCTATACAAGGGACAGCTTTTCGCGGCTTCCGCTGCGGCCGGCCCAGCATTTGAAGGGGCCAGGATTGAATCAGGTATGCGTGCAGCAGCAGGTGCAATCGAAAAAGTCATCATACAGGACGGAGAGGTCCTTATAAACGTCATCAAAAACATTGAACCTAAGGGAATCTGCGGAAGCGCATTGATTGACGCCGCCGCTGAACTGCTCCGCTGCGGAATCATTGATGAGACTGGAAGAATAATCTCTCCGGAGGAATGCCCGACAGGCACACCGCAAGGCCTACTCAAACGGATTGTAAAATCTAAAAACAGCGACAGCTTTGATTTCCTCATCACCCCCCCGGAATCAAAGAAAAAAATATTCCTCACCCAGAAAGACATAAGGGAGCTCCAGCTAGCAAGCGGAGCAATACGCACCGCAATCAACATACTTCTGAAAAACGTCGGGCTGGCCCCTGAAGAAATCGATTCGGTGCTTATTGCCGGCGGCTTCGGTTATTTCATAAGAAGGGCGCATGCGAAGCGGATAGGACTGATACCGAACCTGCCAGACGCAAAAATAAGATTCATAGGCAACTCCTCACTGGAAGGCGCAAAAGCCGTGCTCTTCTCCCGTGAACGCATGAAATATTCAGAGGGAATAGCGGCTAAAGTAAAATATGTTGAAGTTTCCCTCGACCCGGAATTCCAAATGGAGTTCGCAACAGCCATGATGTTTCCGGCCCAGGATCAGTTCTAAAAAACAAACCGTTGAAATATAGTCTTTATAAGCTTGCTAATTATCTGAATCAAGCTAAAGTATTGCCCCTTTATGAAAAACATAGTTCCTGCGTCAGGGCATTGTTTTGATGAGTTTACTTTCCTAATGTCGGGGTGTAGCGCAGTCTGGTTAGCGCGTCTGCCTTGGGAGCAGAAGGTCGAAGGTTCGAATCCTTTCGCCCCGACCAATTATTCCAATTATCCCGAATCCTATCCGTATATTCTTGCGTTTGTACTTTGGCCTCTTTCATGGCTGCTTAATGCCAACGAGATTGATTTCGATTATGGAGAAGTCGTCTTCCAGGTTTTCCGACCCGTGCATCCCTACGACATCCCGGTAGATTTCATCAAGGTGGAAATCCGCCGTTTTCACAGTGTCAGAAATATACTGCACAAACGATTCCAAGCTCCAATCCGGCATGCCGGGCCGGGTAATCTCGTAAACTCCGTCACTGAAAATGAAAAGCTTGCTGTATTGAGTAATTTCAGTTTCACAGTTTTCATATTTCAATCCGGGGAATGCGCCGATGATTGCGCCCCGGGAAGTTAGCTCATGGACCTGCCTGTCATCCGGGGTTTTTCCGGAAATAAGCAGCGCAGGAGGATGGCCGCCACTGGAATAGACCAGCTTACCGTCCTGTTTACTGTAAACGCCGTACCAGATCGTGAAATTCATATCATTATGCTCCTCCATCTGGAACTCGTCGTTAAGGCGTCCCAGGACATTGGCGGGATTAAGGAAGTCAGTATTGAGTAGATTGCGTGATCGTAGCAATTCCATTATTGAAATCGATAGAAGTGCGGCCCCTACTCCATGTCCGCAGACATCGAGCAGGTACATGGCGAAATGGCTGTCATCCAGCCAGTGATAGCCGAATACGTCTCCGCCAAGAGAAGTGGAAGAGACGAATTTCCAGTCGCTTCTGATGTCACCGTCCAGCTTCTTCGGGAGTATCGATGCGACATAACCGGCGGCCTCTGCAAGTTCGGCGGCCAGTTTTCGCTGGCTTTCCTGCAAGGCCTTGAACGCCTCATCACGTTCCAGCATGTTTATGTAGCCTGCGGAATGGTGTCGGATTCTGGCGATAAGCTCAATCTTGTCCGGCAGTTTCACCAAGTAGTCGTGGGCGCCAAGCGCAAAAGCCTCAGCCTTGGTTTTTGGTTCTTCCTTGCTGGAAAGGACGATGAGAGGAACATCTTTAGTCTTCGGGTTGAGCCTGAAAAACTTCACCAGGGTAAGCCCGTCGACATCCGGCATGACCAAGTCCTGCAGGATCACCGTCGGCCCCAGTTCATTGGCAAGTGCGATGGCCTTGGAGGGGTCGTTGCAGAAATGGAAAACGATGTTCTCTTCTCCTTGAAGCATGCGTCTTACCGCTTCTCCGACAATTGCCTGATCATCAATAAGGAGGACAACAATCTTGTGTCCACCGCCAATAGGCGATAAAATGTTCTTTGTCTCTTCACTCATGTCGTTTTTCTCTTTTCTTATAAATTTATTTTTGCAAGTTCCCTGCCGATTTTCTCCGGTGGCAGTATTATCTTTGCCGCTCCCAGTTCGGCTACCGCCTTCGGCATTCCATACACCACACAGGACTCCTTGTCCTGCGACATTGTCTGCCATCCTTTCTTGTTGAGAGCTAAAATACCCTTTGCACCATCCCTGCCAATACCCGTCAGCACGACAGCGGAGCCATTGCGCGGCCAGTGCCGGTAAAGGCTTTCAAAAAAAACGTCCACAGACGGCCTGTATGGTAGCTCGACCGGATTTTCGGTATATTTGAACCTAAGGCTCTCTGTTATTATCAGATGGTCGTTGGTTCCTGCCAGATATATATTGTTTGGCAGGGGCGTCTGCCCTTCTACGGCCAGGCACACCTTCATCTTTGTAAATGACCCAAGCCATATGGCTAGGCCGTCTGCAAACTCACGGTCAATATGCTGGATGATTACAACAGCAGCTCCGAAGCTGTTTGGTAATTCCGCAACCAGTTTTGCTAGAGCGGCCGGCCCTCCGGTGGAAGACCCGATCGCTACAATATAAGGTGTTGCCGTCGATTTTCCGGCCGGATATACAATCGGTGTTTTCTCCGGAAGAGCAACAGAGGCTGGATTTTTACAGAGCACTTCAAGCTGTCCGATTTTTTTAAGGAGCTGTTCCGCCCCCTCCAAACTGCCGTCGGTGCCCAGGACGGGAGTATTGACCGCATCCAGGGCGCCATAGCTCATGGCTTCAAAAACCTTGGCGGAATTGCTTTTGACCGAAACTGTCACAATCAGGATGCCGCAAGGTGCCTTCGCCATGATCTCCCGGGTGGATTCCGCACCGTTCATGACTGGCATCAGCAAATCCATAAGGATCATGTCCGGAGTATCCTTGATGCATTTCTCGACCGCCTCCTTTCCGTCATGCGCCACCCAGGCTACTTCATACTTCGGGGATTTTGATGCGACTATGCGCCGCAATATCTCGACGGCCATTTTCATATCGTTGACAATCGCGATTCTCATTCGGCCGCCTCCCCTATGAGGTTTTTCACGGACTCGAGCAAGGTGTTGTCGTGAAAGCTGCTTTTTGTCAGGTAATAATCGGCGCCGGCTTCCATTCCCCGGAGTCTGTCAGCTTCCATATCCTTGTAGGAAACAATCATGACAGGCATAGAGCGAAGGCGCTCATTCTTTTTTATGCTGGAGACCAGTTCAATGCCGTTCATCCTTGGCATATCGACATCGGTTATGACCAAGGCATACTGCCTGGTCATGACGGCATTCCAGCCCTCCGCGCCGTCAACCGCAACGTCAACGTCATAGCCGTTGTTTATCAGGAGGTTGCGTTCCACTTCCCTGACGGTTATTGAATCATCAACCACCAGTATCCGCTTCTTCACAGACGTTGTGCCGGAGATACCCGCATCGTCTATTCCCTGCAGGCGTCCCCCGTTCAACATATTGTCGATTGAGCGCACTATGTCGTCAACATCAAGAATAAGCAGAGGTGAACCGTCCTCCATAACTGCGGAGGAACTGATATCTGATATTTTGCCGAGACGCGAATCAAGCGGCCTTACGACGAGTTCAAACTCGCCTATGAAACTATCGACAAAGATTGCATACTGGTTGAGCCTGTCACTGATTATCACCACATGAATTGAATCTTCCGGCTCCATCCGTTTCTGTGCAAGCCCCAGCACCTGGGAGGCAGATACCAGACCGATGTTCTTGCCTTCATATTTCACATATTGCCTGGATTCCAGAACCAGTATTGCGCTTTTCGGCAGGTGAAGCAGATGGTCTATGCGCATGAGAGGGAAAGCATAGGGTTCACCGCTTATTTCCGTAACAAGCGCCGACATGATTGAGAGTGAGACCGGCACCTGCAAATTGAATGAAGTACCCTTCCCCATTTCGGTCTCCACTTTGACCATACCATGAACTTCCTGGACCATGGTCTGCACCACGTCAAGTCCGACGCCGCGCCCGGAGATTTCCGTTACTGCAGAAGCTGTAGAAAAGCCAGGCAGAAACATGAATTCCAGCAGTTCAGCATCAGATAATTTGGCCGCTATTTCAGGGGAGACCAGGTGCCTGTCAATGGCTTTTGCGCGGATTCTTTCGATGTCTATGCCCTTACCGTCGTCGCTGATTGAGACATAGAGCATCCCTGCCCAGTGCCGGGCGGCGATGCATAAGTTGCCAGTTTCACTTTTACCTGCGGCAACTCTCGCTTCCGGACTTTCGATCCCGTGGTCGATTGCGTTGCGGATCAGATGGTTTAAAGGGGCGTTCATCTTGTCAAGCACATCTTTGTCGACAGGAATGGATTCCCCTGAAATCTGAAGCGTCACCTTTTTGCCTAGTGAACGGGACAGATCACGTACAGCGCGGGGAAAGTCCCTGACGCCTTCTATAAATGGGCGCATCCGGCAGGAAACTACTTCCCTATAAAGGCTGTCGGAAAAATTGTCCATTGTTCTGGAGTGTTCTGAAAATTCAGCAAAATAGTCGGTGTATTCACGGTAGTATTCATTATGTTTATGCTGGATATCCTTTAGAATCAGCATTATGCCCGAGTTATGCTCGGAGTCTACAGCTTCCTGTTCGAGCTGGTCTATGAGCGTGGAAATCTCCAGCAGCCGCCTCTTGTGACCGGTGATTTTCTTTTCGAAACCCTGGAGCCGTTTCACACCGACCAGCGATTCGGCCGCCAGCCCCATCAGCCGGTTCATCTTATCGGCGGCAATCCTGACAACGGCACCTTGTTCAGTGACCGCCTTATCTTCAGTGCTACGATGTTCCTGCTCCGGAGACTTGGGAGTTTGGAGATTGGGAGATTTAGGGATTGCAACTGCTGTGGAATTCTCAGGCTCAGAGGATTTGGAGGTTTGTGAATCTGGGGATTTCGGAATTGCCGGGACTGGGGCAGACACAGGTTTGAAACAACCGTTCTTCATGTCGGAAAACGCTTTTGCAAGCTCTGTAATCATTGCGGAATTATCAGCGAGACATGCCTGCATCTCATTTTCAGGACAGGCACTTAACTTCTTGAAGAAATCCACGCCCTCCAGCAGCTTATCGACATGGTCGGCACTAAGGATTAGGCGCCCCTCCCCCGCCTCTATAAAGCAGTCCTCCATGGTATGTGCTACTTTCACTATGGAGTCAAGTTGAACAATGCGAGCTGCACCTTTCAACGAATGGGCAGCCCTCATCATGGATTCTATCTGCCCAGGCGAATGCGTCCCCTCAAGCGCCAGCAGTCCGGACGTAAGCACGGCGCATTGAGTCTCCCCTTCCATTTTGAAGAGGCTAAGCATTGACAAATCATCCATTTATATTCTCCGTACTACGATATTTTACTTTGCAAAGCGTATAGGAGCAGTTCATCGTCCAGCAGGCCGATTTCGCGTCCCTCATGGAGAAGGACTTTCCTGGTGAATGTTCCAGACGCCTTGGAAACCGTGACCGGAATGTTTTGCGTTTCGTCGTCATCGCATCGCAACACGCCAATCACCTGCTCCACCGGAAAGACCCAGCATTTCCCGCTCTTCTGAATGACCAGCATTTTCGCATCCGTTTCTACTTGATTGGCGGTTTTACCGGAATCGGCATCGCCAATCAGCGCCCTAATGGAAAAGCATAACTGCAGCTCACCGCGAATATTCGCAACGCCCAGCATAACATCATTGGAGCGATGCGGGATTTTATGAATCTTGCGGATATTGACTATCTCCCTGCA
The DNA here is from genome assembly GCA_964540865.1 of uncultured Victivallis sp. Lineage (GTDB taxonomy): Bacteria > Verrucomicrobiota > Lentisphaeria > Victivallales > GWF2-50-93 > GWF2-50-93. Next base: position 10,659 of record CAZION010000004.1, on the reverse strand, counting down.
GATTTCCGATCTTAGCGCCAGGGTTTCCCCGCCTATCCTGAAAACCACTATCGGAATATTCTTTGCAGCTTTAGACTCCTTTCCCTTCGCTATGATTTCAGTCCACTCCTCAATGTAGCCTGGTGGCAATACACAATCGAGCAGATTGCCGCCGGCATCAATGAAAACTGGACAATTATGACAATGGATCATTTCAGCGAGTTTTGGACAGCGTCCGGAATTGCCGGCATTTCCCCACACACCGATGGAGGTCCAGCATGATTCATTTGTGTTTTCAGGATCGTTGTTCATTGCCGCACCGGTGTGGTTAATTTTTCAGCGCGTTGTTTCATCCTATAAGCCTCCAGATGCTCTCCTTCGCGTTCCTTGATCAAGGCTAACTGGATCAGGGCGTCGTAATAATCAGGCTTGAGATAGAGCGCCCTGCTGAAGGCATTTGCAGCTTCCTTCATGCGTTCCAGGGATAAGTTTACAACTCCCAGAATATAATAGGCATAAGGATTGAGTTTGTCGGAATCGAGATATTGCATGCAGATCGCTTCAGCTTCATGGAGTTTGCCGCGGTCGGCAAGAAAGGCTGCTTTTTCAAGCAATCCTCCAGTGCCGCCCATCGTCTTATTAGTCGCAACATGTCCTCCTTGACCAGGCGATTTCTTCTGCCTTATTTCAGGGGTTTTGGCGACCGGAGGATAATTTCTTTTAAGGTTAGTTAAGGGCTTTCCTAATTGCCCGGCTCGATTGTCGACATGGGCTGCGGCCTTTTTCCTGAAGGCGAAACTGGACGGAAAGTTGACTGATTCAAATTCCAGCCGTTTCGCAACGCTGAATTCTGAATGACCTAAAAACAATATGCCGGAGTCGACCAACAGTCCTGAAAGGGTCCTTATTGCTTTTTCCTGCATTTCCTCCGAAAAATAAATCAGGAGATTGCGGCAGAAGATCATGTCGTACGGTTCTTGCCCGGCCAGGAGATTCTTGTCAAACATGCTGAAATTATGGAAGGAAACCAGTTCTTTCACCGATTTGACAACTTCTAGGCCCTTATCCTTTGCGATAAAAAAGTGTTTCATGGATTCTGGAATCCCCCCCCTAGTGGAATTCGGACCATATACGCCATGTCTTGCCTTTTCCAGCAATGGTTTGCTGACATCCACCGCATCGATATGTATGGATTTGGAACTGATCCCGGCAGCTAGGAGGGATATTGCTATGGAATACGGCTCTTCGCCGCTGGAACAGGGAATGCTCAGAATGCGCAGCCTGCCGTGCTCCTCAATTGATTTTACGGCATGTCTCGCGAGGAAGGCGAAAGATTCCCCGTAGCGGAAAAACCAAGTTTCAGGCACAATCAGATCCTGTGTCAGTTCGTCAAAGCGCTCTTCCGAAATGGTCATGGATTTCAGATAGTCTTCAATCTTGTCAATACCCAGTTTCCGCATGTGCCTGCTAATTGCCTCTTCGATGCTTTTACGGCCAATGGTTTCGTAGCTCAAACCAATTTTGTCCCTGATCAGTTTTTCGATCATAAGATGTTCCCCCCTGGCTCGGAAAAGAGCATGGCCTTCAGTCCTTCTGTGAGCAGATCATCTATTTTGACGATCTGCAGCATTGATTTTCGACCGACTGAAATCTTACCGAGACATGGCATTTCCGGGGTGGCGATTCCCGAAACGACAAACTCCTCAGCATCCCTGGTCGCTGTACCCGTCACGTGTTCCGCAAGTACCCCAAGCACGTTCTTTGATTCGCCGTTTTCAGGATATCTCACCAGGATTATCCTCGAACTGAGATGTTCTGCGGACGGTCTCCCGGAAAGCATGAGTGTGATATCAACCACTGGCACAGGTGTTCCACGATAGTTTAGCACGCCACGGACAAAATCAGGAGTTCCAGGCAGTTTCCTGATCTTCACTATAGGAATTACTTCCAGAACATTTCCGGCATTTATTGCGAAATGCTGATTGTCCGCCTGAAAAGTCAGGAGTAGCATGTCAGCCCACCTTGAAAATTGACAATTCCTGCTGTAGCGACCTGGAAGCTTGGTCAAGCTGTTCGGTAACCTGGTTGAATTCCCGCAGTGATTCCGAGGTCTGTTTGGCGGCCTCGTTCAGCTGGATCATTGCTTCGGTTATCTGCTGAGCCCCTTCAGACTGCCCCTGCATACCTTCGGCTACGATGTCAAACTTGGGTGGCAGGCACTGTATCTGCTGGATGATATTTTCCAGCTTGCCGCTGATGCTGTCAACATTGCTTACGCAGTGCCGTACCTCATCGGAGAACTTGTCCATCTCCATGACACCTGAAGAGACTGCGGACTGCATTTCCTTGACCATCTTGATTATGTCCAGTGTCGCTACGGCCGTCTGGTCAGCCAGTCGGCGGATCTCACGGGCTACGACTGAAAATCCAAGCCCGTATTCACCTGCTTTTTCGGCCTCTATTGCGGCATTGAGCGACAGCAGGTTGGTCTGATCAGCGACTTTTGTAATGGTTGACACAACGTCATTGATATTGTTCGCCTTATCGTTGATTATCGACAGTTTCGAAGAAACGGAATCGGTGGCGGAAGCAAGATGTTTCATAGTTCCCTGCATATCGTTCAGGCCGCTCTGGCCGGAATCGGCATTTTCCGCGGTGCGGGCAGAGACTTCCTTGACATCAACGATCGTTGCAAGAAGCTGTTTAGATGTGGCTGATATTTCTTTGCTCGACGCGACAATCTCGTTGGTTGAAGCGCTGAACTCCTTGACCGTCGCCTCCTGCTGTTTCGATGATGCCGCAATTTCCGTGGCGGTGGAGAAGAGTTGAATGGTAGACTGCTGCACTTTCGCAACAAGGGAATTGAGGATGTTGGTCATGGTTCCGAACGATTCGACAAGCTCACAAGTTTCGTCCCTTCCCAAGATAACACCCTGGCCTTTTGACTTGGAAAACGACTTTATGTCCTGCCCGGCGTCATTCAGGTTTCCTTCCGCTATCTTCTTGGCTATCCTAGTAATCTTCGATATCGGGTTGGATATTTTACCACCGACATAAAGGGCGAATAAAAGTGACAGGAGTATCAGGACTACGCTCACTTTGGCGGAAAATGCCGTCTGAGTCTCAAAACAGTTTTTAACCTGCAGCTGCGCGACCTTGAAATCGTCCTCATACAAGCCGGGGAAGATCACCCAGTCCCACGGCTCGAAATATATGAAGGCGGAGGTTTTCGATCTGGGCACAGGCTCATCCTGGTTCTGCCACATGTAATTCTGCAATCCCACTTCACCCTTCTTTTGAGTGGCTTCGCTTATCATCTCTTTTATGAAATGCCTGCCGTCGGCATCAGTTTTTTCATATATATTCACACCATCGCTTTTGCCGTTCTGTGAAATCACATATGTGCCTTTATTTTCACCCGTACCGATCATGACTCCCACATAACCGGATTTCCCGACCTTGATACCAGACAAGACTTTCTTGATTGATTCCATGGCACTGAGTTTTACTCCGAGAAAGGTGCACCCGATCACCTTGCCATCCTGATCTTTTATCGGACTGTATGAAGTTATATATGTGGCATCAACAACCTGCATCCGGCCAACGTATTTTTTCCCGGACAAAATCGTTGAGATCATCTGGTTTGGATTACCGTTCCGGTCAACTGCGGGCACATAGGTGGCAGTGGCGCGGGCACCGTCACTTGTTTTCACAGTGGTGGCTATACGGAGCATATCCCCTTGCTCATTCATGCGCTGCAGGATTGTACAGTCTTCTCTGGTGAATTCAGTGATCAGGTCAACCGAAGGGACAGGAGTTGAAAAACTGAAGCTTTGGCCAAACCATTCGCTGCCGACATACATTTTAGGCAGGCGCACAGTCTCTTCCTTGCCGGTCAACTGATTCTTCGCCTTCCATTCTATCTGTTCCTGCGGGGAATTCCTTATACCACCCGCTTCCTTCAGTATCCTATCCATGACTATGACGTCGCTTGCCAGCTGTTCATGGATCAGCCCGTCGGCTATCTTGCACATGTCGTAAACGTTCAACGCCATGCTTTTCAGATTGCTCCGGCTAGTCTCCCTCATCTGCTCCAGCACCGCATGATCCACCTCATGAATGGCATACCTGGAAAGGCAATACTGGGCTAGGACGGGAAGCAATGAAGCAATCATCACCATAATAACGATTTTGAATTTGAGTCTCATTGTGCATTTCTCCGATGGTAGGGCTACTGTTTTTACCTTTCTGAAGATAACCACGGGGTCGACAAAAATCAAGACACGCAGTAAAAGATATCACTGTGTTTTAAGGGAACATCCATGTCTTTTTTTAATCCATTTTTGAATTGCCATGGCAAGATTATCGGTTCAAGAGCTATTTTAGCTGGAAAAATAAAGGGAACCTCTAAAAACGGCGCTTATCTTAGGACGCTAATTAATAGTTATGCCTTATTAACTTAAACGTCATTTTGTACAGCCCATAACTATGAAGGCCCTTTAAAACCAAAACCGATAAGGAAAACCCCATGACCTCTGAAATAATTATCAAGGACAATTCCGCCAATCCCGCACCGCTAGGCCTAACCGGATTTGGCCTTACCACCATCATGCTCAACATCCACAATGCCGGATTCTATCCCAATAATGCAATGATACTTGGCATGGGCATTTTCGTGGGTGGTATCGCGCAAATAATAGCAGGCGTCCTTGAATCTAAAAAGAACAACACATTCGGCACAACAGCATTTGTCGCCTATGGCTCTTTCTGGCTCTCGCTTGTCGCCATCTGGGCGCTTCCCAGACTAGGGATCGCCGACAAGGCCGATGAGACCGCCATGGGCTTCTATCTAGTCGTCTGGGGGCTCTTCACCTTCGGCATGTTCATAGGCACTTTACGCCTCAACCGCGCCCTGCAGGTAGTATTCGGCACACTGGTTGTCCTCTTCGCCCTCCTGGCCATAGGAGATTTCACCCACAACTCCACAATCAAGACCATTGCCGGCTACGAGGGAATAATCTGCGGCTTGTCAGCATTCTATGCGGCCATCGCACAAATCCTCAATGAAGTTTATGGACGTACCGTGCTTCCGCTGGGGCCTGTCGCACGCAAGCAACAGTTGTCCTGAGTCTTTTTAATGGGACCAGAAATTGTCGGGCTAAAGCCCAAGATGCTTTTCCGGGTTCGTTTTCATTTTGGGCGGGTAAATACATATAATATAAGAATAATTGAATATCCAATATCCAACAGGGAATGTCCAATATCCAAGGAAATTATTGAAATTATTCCTTTTAGCCGCATCTATGCTTTTGAATAATATTGAGTTCAACTCATCGTTTATTTCAAGATAGAATTAATTTTCTCCGAATGTTGAACGAGTTCGTCTTTTCTTCCCTTCATCGGTTGGATATTCCGTGTTGGATATTGGATATTCAGTCTTTCTAATCGAGTTACCCTCTCGATCTGAGAAAGAGCCCTTTTCTGGCATGAAAGTACGACAGCAAGTGCGTGGGGATGGAAGGGAAGAGTTAATCTCGGTCTGCAGGATTGAGGATTAGTGCGGAAGTCAGTAGCTACCCCGACTTCCGCAGGAAAACAGTTTCACGAGGAAACTGCATTCCCGTTCAAATGTACTCCTCAAAAACAATAAGACAATGACTGCACACAAAACAAAACTCTGATAATTATTCAAACCCAACCTTAAAAAAAATCCTGAATGTCAAACATTTTTGACAATGAACTTTTATGAGATATTTTTACCAACATTATTAAATATCTTAACAAGGGGGCCGGAATGTCTGGGACGCAATTAAGCAATTCTGGATTTGTGAGGAAAATAGTCGCAATCTCCTTTTTTATTTCACTTCTGCATTTATACGCCGATGAGAAAATAACCGCAACCGGCCGGGCATCCGCCGACCGAAGCTCCGCAAGGGAAATTGCGCTCACCGATGCACTGCGCGATGCAGTCCGACAGGGAGCCGGAGTTGATCTTGTCTCAAGCACGAAAGTCAAAGATTTCATGCTTGAGTATGATAAAATATTTACTTCCTCTTTCGGGTATGTCCGGGAATATAAAATCATTTCCACTGAAACCGACAAAGACGGTGTTTTCACAGTGAAAATAGAGGCGACTGTCGGAAAAGGCATGCCGGACATGGAAGCCAACCTCGCTCTCCGCCAGATAGTCCGGCAGAAAGGTTCGCCACGTCTGCTCATTGAGAGTGCCGGACGCATTGAAGGAATTGACGAGTCCGTCCCCCTCGTATCCGGCCAACTCAAGGAACTCGCCCTGAAATACGGCATTGAAGTCATAAACGCCGCCCGTGCCGGAAAAAGCGCAGAAACAAGGGCAAAGCGAGATGAACTTAACGGAGATGACAAAAGCGCGCAGTTCAGAAGGTCTGGAATTTCATCAAACTCGGACTTCACTATAACCGCAGCAGTAAACGGCAAGTTCGAAGGAGTGGAAAACCTATATGGGGTGCAGACCAACAAATACTCTTTCGGAGTCGACCTTGACGCAACTTGGACTGATTCCGGCGAAGCCATCGCCCAAGTCACAATCCCAAGCGTAAACATAAACAGTTCTATTTCCACAAAGGAGCAGGCTGCAAGAGACTGCCTCCTCAGAATCTTCGAGGGAAAAATCCCCCAGTCCAAGGAGAAAAACGCACTTACCCTCTTCAGCAGGATAATAGCCTCATGGATAACAGAGCTTGACATGGGAGCGAAAATCATCCTTGAGTTCAAGGCTCTCGACAACAAATCCTTCGACAAAATCATTTCCGCACTCAACAACACTGACGGCGTAACCGCAGTGCATACGCGCGAAATGGATCCGAAACACATCTCCATCATCGAGGTCGAAAGCCGTCTCAACGCAGCCCAGCTAAAGGATGAAATTACGAAAATAGCAGGTGGTAAATTCAAAATTGACAAGCTCACAAAAAACTATGTTCAATTTGAACCTGCGGGAAATGAATCCAATGAAGGCGTAAGCAATCCGCTGAAAGCCACAGCTCCTCGTGAAGCAGAGCTGGAAAAAAGAACCAACTCCAACACTGATTCCTCCACAATAAACGGCGAACCCCGGAACAAAATGGTAACTTGGCTGATTCTCGGAGCTGGAGTCCTCGTTGTATTCGGAATCATCTCGGTAACCATAATAATTCTACTCTTACGCAAAAAAAAATAAACAGGTCCTTGGCTAACTTATGAAGAAACCTTTAATATTCACGATTACATCACTGTTTATTTGCGTTTTCTGTTTTGCACAGGAGGCTGCGGAGCCCGCTAAGCCACGGCCATATGCTGCAGTAGTCGAGTTCACTGTTGAAAAGTCAGTCAAGGCTGAAATTACCGGTTCGGCGGTTGCCGTAAAACTCGAACAAGTGCTTGGAGAGAATTACCGGCTTGTAACCCGCAGCCAGGTGTCAAAATCAATGCAGGAGCTTAAATTCCAGGCAAGCGATCTTACCGACAGGAACAACGCAAAAGCCTTCGGAAAGATGATAGGCGCAGATTTCCTCATTACCGGTTCAGTTGTACAGATTGGAAATATCATTACAATCGCCGCCCAGTGCATCAACATTGAAACCGGCGAAATTGTACAAACAGCTGAAGCGTCAGCGAATGATGTAAACCAAATAAATTATCTTTTCAAGGAAATCGCACTCATACTTGTGATGAATGACACGGGAAAGAAGGCCCATCTGGACGAGAAATTCAACTATCCGAAACATTTCGACGACGGTAAAAAGGCGTTTGAAAGACAGGAATATTCCGAGGCTGTCTCCTGTCTGAAACGCGCCATTGCCGCAAAACACAGTCTGGAAGCGGAGGCTCTCTTGAAACAGGCTGAGGAGAGGAATAACATGAAGCTTGACCTCCAGCAGAAGAAAACCGAATTCGAGCAGGCTATGAGCAATGGCCGGCAATCCCTTAGAAACAACGACTGGATCAATGCGGAAAAGGCTTTCAAAACGGCATTGTCTGTTCCCGGCTACGGCACTGACAAAGAAGCCCGCGACGGACTGAAAAGTTCTCAAGGCAGTGCTGAATCCGCAAAGAAAAGACAGGAAGCCCAGGAAGCCTGGACGTTGACCAAGACAAGAGTGAAATCCCTGATGCAGTCTCTGCTCAACGAAGCAAATAACAGTGCAATTGACGAGCCCAAACGCATAAGCGCGGCAGATTCGGCAATTGAACTTATTGATAACGCATTGAAATCACCATATATTTCCGACCTTGAAAAGGCCGAATTCGCAAAGTTAAAAGCTCAAATTACGGATATCATATCGGAACTCAAACCAAACGCCCTTTCCGGCAAGGATTTCACTGTCAGGGACCTTGGAATGGAGTTCGCGTGGATAGAGAAAATGGGCTGCTGGGTTGGAAAATACGAGGTGACAAACGCGGAATATCGGAAATTCGATCCCTCCCATGACAGTAAAAGCTATAAGGACGGTGATTTAAACGATGACAAGCATCCCGTTGTGTTTATAAGTTTCGACGATGCCACTAAATTCGCCGAATGGCTTACCGACCGCGAGATAAATGCCAAACGCCTTCCATCCGGCTATATCTACCGCCTTCCGACCAAGGACGAGTGGACGGCATTCGCCCAGTGCGGAGAAGGCCGCGAATATCCCTGGGGAAGCACCATGCCTCCAAAATTCGGGAATTACTCCGATAAATCGAGCGCATGGAATCAGAAGATAACCAGCTATGATGACGGATTCTCACTGACCTGCCCTGTTGATAAAAGCGGGAAGAACGAATGGGGCATCTACGGGGTCGGAGGAAATGTATGGGAATGCACCAGGAAATCTTCAACGAATCCCGCTTTCGATGCATGGCGGGGGGGCTCATGGACTATTTCCCAACCCGGCATTATGCGCTCAGATTTCCGTCGCACCAGCAATACTCCCGACAAAGACGAGAACTATGGATTCCGTATTGTCCTGTCCAGGTGAATGCAATTTCCCGGCCTTGCGCAAAGCCCGATTAGGAATATTAACCACAAAGGCACAGAGGCACAAAGTTTTTTAATGATGGAAATGAAAACACCCCAAAATCCGATGAAATTAATATTCTAAAAAAACACATTATCAATTAATCTCTGTGACTTTGTGTCTCCGTGGTTAATTAAAGGAGTCAAATTTGATTGAGATGGCTGAAAAAGAAGACGACAAAATCCTGGTATTCATATTAACCACGGATTCCTCTTGTTCGAAATGCGGCGCAAAACTGGAGCACAAGAACTTCATAACACTCAGAAAAGACAAGGGCGTGTTATGCATGAAATGTGCTGGCTTCGAACATCTGCTATTTCTTCCATCAGGCAATACGGCACTTACCAGACGTGCTCAAAAACACTCAAAGCTGTCAGCAGTTGTCCTGCAATGGAGCCGTTCGAGACGCCGCTACGAAAGACAAGGGGTGCTTGTCGAGGAAGATGCCGTCGCAAAGGCCGAACAGGAATGCCTTGCCGACAATGACAAGAGGGAGAAAAGGAAGATTCGGGAAGCAGCAAGAAGAGCAGTCTTTGATCGCGAATATATCGAGCTTTTCGCCAAAAGGATAAGGGAACTGTTTCCTTCCTGCCCAAATGGGAGGGAAATTGAAATTGCGCAACACGCGTGCCAGAAATATAGCGGGAGAGTGGGCCGCAGCGCCATGGCGAAAGAGTTGGAAATAAAGGCAGTCAGACTTGCTGTGATTGCCCACATCCGCCACGCTGAAACGAAATACGATGACTTGTTTTTGGCAGGACGTACCAAGAAAATGGCCCGAGCCGAGATCGAAGACAATCTAGACAAGGTTTTGAAGAAATGGGAAAGTTCTTGAGCGGGCTTTGCCCGCAACCCAAATTTGTAATTTAAATCCTGGAAGATAAACTTCAATTTGCAAGAGAACTACTCGGGAACTACCTTAAAAAATCACCTCAATGACAATATCTACGGGCTAAGGGGAAATGAGCAGCATATCATTCATGCAGGATCTTGCAGTGGTTCTTACGGCAGCCGGTTTTGCCGCTGTCATATGCCACCGCTTCAACCAGCCGAAACTGCTGGGATATATCCTAGTTGGCCTTTTCCTCGGGCCGAACACGCCGCCATTCTCTTTCATAAAGGACGAGGTTGTTGTCCACACTCTTGCCGACCTCGGGGTGGTGTTCCTGATGGTGTCATTAGGGCTTGATTTCAATTTCCGCCGTTTCCGCAATGTAGGCGCCCAGGCGGGGATAGGCGCGCTTCTCGACTGCGGGTTCATGATCGGGCTGGGATACCTGGTCGGACGCCATCTTGGGTTCACCACGGTCGAAAGCCTTTTCCTAGGCGCCATCATGTGCGATTCATCTACGACAATACTTGCGCGCTCATTGCAGGAATGGGGGTTCAGCCGTGATAAATTCGCAGGCTACATCATCGGGGTGACGGTTGTTGAGGACGTAGTAACCGTAGCGGTAATAGCGGTCTTGACCGGCCTTGCCGTAACGGGCGCCGTCAGCGCCGGCATGGTGGTCGGAAGCATTTGGATGCTCATCCTTTTCCTCGCAACCGTGATAGTGGTCGGACTGCTCACGCTTCCAAAGCTGCTTGATTATTTCGCAAGTTTTAACAACGACGAATTACTGGTGGTTCCTCTGGTCGGGATATGTTTCGGGGTTTCGCT